>CAMWUU010000075.1 GCA_947177515.1 uncultured Lachnospiraceae bacterium | reverse complement strand
TTATTTAAGTGCAGGTTATATGCCGCTTGAGGGAAACGGGCAGGAACTGGAATTTTCTCTTATCGTTGATGGAAATGCGGTGGATTCCAATGTTACTTTAACAAGAATCTGGACGGATGATAAGGGTTTCCGCTATGCCGCCTCGGGCGATGAAATCCGCCCTGTGCAAAGCGAGGCTAATCTATGGGTGGAGGAACCATTCCGAATTGGAAAGAAAGAACGGCTCGCCCTGTGGCTTGAGGCGGGGGAACATTCCATCCTGCTCTTTGGGGTAAGCCAGTCAGGGCTGGTGCAGTATCTGCGGCTCTATCAGGAAAAAATTCCTTCTTATGAAGAATATCTTGCACTCCATACGGGGCAGGATAAAGTGGGATCCGATTTTTATAGCCAGATTGAGGCAGAAACGCCAAGTATGAAATCTTCTTCTGTGCTGTATGCAGTATATGATCGCTCAAGTCCTTACACTCTGCCTTACAATCCAACCAGCCTGCGCTACAATACAATCGGCGGTGAGAACTGGTCGGATGACGGACAGTGGATTGAGTGGGAGATGGAAGTTCCAGAAGATGGTTTTTATCGATTGGGATTGCGCTATCGTCAGAATGAAAACAAAGGGCAGAGCAGTCTGCGGCGGCTTGAAATTGATGGGCAGGTTCCTTTTTTGGAGATGGCAGAAATCGAATTTGACTATCAGGTTGGTTGGCAAAGTATGTTTCTAGGAGAAGAAACACCATATCTTTTTTACCTGACAAAGGGAAGTCACACCCTGCGCATGGAAGTAGTGCTAGGAAAGATGGAACAAATGCTTGATAGGATGCAGGTGACTTTAAAGGATGTGAATGCCCTGTACCGGGAAATTATTATGATTACTGGGAGCAATCCGGATACTTATCGGGATTATGATCTGGAAACGGCAGTTCCTAATCTGGAGGGAAAGCTTTTTGCAATTGTTGAGGAACTGAATGGTTACATAGACAATTTGGAAACCCGGTATGGGAAAGGGTGCTATTCTGCAAGAATCCTTACCCAGCTTGCTACACAGGTAGAGTCTTTTTATGAAAAGCCTTATACCATCGCAAAACGGCTTTCCGTTTTTAAGACCAATATTGAGGCGTTTGCGGAATGGATTCTGGAATTTGAACAACAGCCGCTGCAGGTAGATTATTTTTATCTTGCCGGAGCAGGCGGGAAGACGACGCGGGGGGAGGGCAGTTTCCTAAGTCGCACTGGGCATGAAATCAGGGCATTTATCGGTTCCTTCTTCCATTCTTATAATGAAGTGGCTTCGCAGGGGGATGCAAAAGAGAATGTAACTTTGAAAGTCTGGATGGGGAAGGGACGTGACCAGGCCAATGTTATGAAGCGCCTGATTGACTCGTATTTTACGCCGGAAAGTGGTATCAATGTCAATATCAGTCTTGTGGAGGGGGCACTTGTCAAGGCGACGCTTGCTGGGCAGGGACCGGATGTGAATATCTTTACCACAAGGGGGGAGGCGATGAATCTCGCATTCCGCGGCGCAGTTCTTGCGCTGGATGAGATGGAAGGGTTTGAGGAGCTGACAAGGGAATATGCGGAAAGTGCATTTATTCCTTATGAGTATAAAGATCAGATTTTTGGAATACCGGAAACACAGGAATTTTACGTGATGTATATTCGGACGGATATTTTTGAAGAACTCGGTTTTGCGATTCCTGATACCTGGCAGGATTTAATGGCGCTTCTTCCGGTATTACAGGCAAACAGCCTTTCGATTGGCCTGCCTTACTCCGACGGTTACGCGACAATGAATAATGGCATTGGGACAATTAACCTGTTTCCAACTTTATTGGCGCAGCGCAATATTGCTATCTATCAACAAGACGGAAATGAAATTATTACAAACCTGATGATTCCAGAAGCTTACGAGGCATTTAAGCAGTGGTCGGATTTTTATGTCCAATACGACTTTGATTTGTATAAGGATGATTTCAACCGTTTCCGTACCGGAGAAATGCCTATTATCATCTCAACTTATGGTTTATATAATAACCTGAATGAGGCTGCGCCGGAAATTGCCGGACAATGGGTGATGACAGCGATCCCGGCCACCTTAGATAAGGATGGAAACAAAAACCGTGCGACAAGCGCGAGCGGAACCTGCGGCATTGTCCTTGGGAATACGGAACATAAAAAGGAGGCATGGGAGTTTTTACGCTGGTGGAATAGCGCAAAAGTACAGGAACTCTATGCAAAGGAAATTGAAGCGGAGTTAAGCACCCTTGGCAGGCACACACCAGCCAATCTTGTGGCATTTAAGGAAAGTCTGTGGACAAATGAAGAGAAGGAAATGCTTTTAAAGCAATGGGAAAATGTGGTGGAAGTTCCGGAAATCCCTGGCGGCTATTATGTGACAAGAAATGTGGACAACGCATTCCGGCAGGTGTACTACAACGGAGAAAATGTCAGAGATACTCTGTATTACTGGATGAATGCGGTAAATGAGGAGTTGTTGCGCAAGCAGGCACAGATGAATTTGCGGACAGGAAAGGGAGCGAAAAAATGAAAAAGAAAAGGGAGAGCAAAAATCAGGTTTTGGAATATTTTAAAACCTATAAAACAAGTTATCTGATGATGCTGCCGTACCTTCTGTTTTTTGCGGCATTCACCATTCTGCCGGTCATTGTTTCTGCCGTGTTAAGTTTTACGGATTATGATATGGTTCAACGGCCGTTGTTTGTGGGGCTGGAAAATTATTTTCAGATCTTTTTGAACGACGAATATTTTATTGTGGCGTTAAAAAATACCATTGTTTTTGCAGTGATTACAGGACCTGCCAGTTATGTGATCTGTTTTTTGATTGCCTGGCTGATCAATGAATTAAAGCCGCTTACAAGGTCGATCGTGACGGCGCTGTTTTATATCCCGACAATTGTCGGGGCAGCAGGCTGGAGCGTGTGGCGCTTGATTTTCAGTGCTGACCAGTATGGGCTGATCAATGGGTTTTTGATGAAGTTCGGATTTATCAACGAGCCAATTGGATGGCTTACAAATGAGTCCTATATTATGCCGGTCTTAATTATCGTGCAGCTTTGGATGAGCATGGGCATCAGTTTCCTAACCTTTATTGCAGGTTTTCAAAATGTGGATAAGACGCTGTATGAGGCAGGAATGATGGACGGAGTAAAAAACCGTT
The DNA here is from genome assembly GCA_947177515.1 of uncultured Lachnospiraceae bacterium. GTDB lineage: Bacteria > Bacillota > Clostridia > Lachnospirales > Lachnospiraceae > RGIG4057. The sequence continues at coordinate 8,165 of CAMWUU010000075.1, read as the reverse complement.
TCCAGGAACTTTGGTATATTACCATCCCGGCCATGTCGAACCAGATGATTTTCGGCGCTGTGATGCAGATTGTAAACTGTTTTGCCGTGGGGGATGTATCGGCGACTCTGGCAGGCTTGCCGAGTACCGGGTACGCTGGGGAAACCATTGTTACGCATATTATGGACTATGGGAATCTGCGGTATGAGTTTGGATATGCCTGTGCGATGGGCGTTGTGCTTGTTGTCATGATGCAGTATTCAAAAAAGCTTGCAACATGGCTCATTGGGAAAATGGGACGTTAGGAGGGCTGTGCGCATGAAAATCAAACACAAAAAGAGAATGGGAATTGATAATCGTCGTTCTAAGATTGGGAATGGTTTTGTTATTGTGCTTTTGCTGCTGTTGGGGGCATTTATGGCATTCCCTTTATATTACACGGTTATCCAGTCTTTAAAACCATCGGAGGAACTTTTCCAATTTCCTCCAAGACTGTATGTATTGCGCCCGACGGGACAGCACTATACAGAACTGCTTCAACTGATGTCCAATTTATGGGTGCCATTTTCAAGGTATCTTTTCAATACCCTGTTTGTTACTTTTACCGGAACTATTCTGCATGTGGTGCTGGCAGGCATGGCGGCATATCCGCTTGCAAAGCATAAATTTCCGGGGAGGGACGCTTTGTTTGCAATTATACTTTTAGGTTTAATGTTTGTTGGACAAGTGACTTTTCTGCCAATGTTTATTATTGTTTCAAAGCTTGGAATTCTAAATACTTACTGGGCCTATATATGCCCAAGCGTAGGTGCTTCGTTAGGGTTGTTTTTAATTAAACAGTTTATTGAACAGCTCCCGGATGCGCTGTTAGAGGCGGCAAGGATTGATGGGGCATCGGAATGGAAAACTTATTTTTCTATTGTTGTACCAAATATCAAGCCGGCGATTCTAACGGTATTTATCTTTCAGTTTGTAAATATCTGGAATGGGCTATCCAAAGAGATGGTGTACGATGAGCAGTTAAAAGTGGTGAAGGTGGCATTGGAGCAGGTTAGCGCTTCCAACGCATATGCCAGGATGGGATCCGGTATGGCAGGATCTGTGCTGCTTATGATACCGCCAATCATTATATTCATTTTGATGCAGAGGAATGTTGTGGAAACGATGACCTTTGCCGGAATGAAGGAATAGGGGGCTGCGATATGAGAAAACATCGGGTTTGCGTATTTGGCGCTGTCCTTTCTGTCGTACTGTGTTTTTTTAGTGGGGTACACGTGAGTGCGCAGTCAAATTTTAATAGTTATACCTATGATGAGTGGGATGAGTCCGTGGCTGCCCCGGCAAGTTATCAGCCCGTTATGGTAAAGAATGGTTTGGAGGCTGGTTCGGGGGCATGGAACACACCGCAGGATTTTTTCCTGGATGGGGATGGACATCTGTATGTGGCAGACACGGGAAATAACCGGATTGTTGTACTGGATGAGAACCTGTGCCTAGTTGAAATTATGGAGAGTGTTAGGATGGATGGGGAGGAGGTAGCACTAAGCGATATTCAGGGGCTGTATGTGACAGAGGAGCATGTTATTTACGCAGCGCAGACAGCGGCGAACCGAATTCTTATTATTCGGGACGGGGAGGTAGAAGAAACGATTGAAAAACCCGTCAGCACCATGATACCACAGGATTTTATTTTTTCTCCAACTAAAATTGGGCTTGATGTGTATGGCAGGGTTTATGTTCTTTCCAAAGGCTGTTATAGCGGGCTTTTACAATTTGACCTGGATGGAAGTTTTATGGGGTTTTTTGGGGCGAACAAAGTAGAAGTGACCGCGCAGGTAATTTTTAACTATATGTGGAAAAGCATCCTTTCGGATGAGCAGCGCGCGGCGATGACCAGCATCCTGCCAATTGAATATTCCAATATCGATTGCAGCGAGGATGGTTTTGTTTACACTTCGACTGTCGGGACGCAGATGCCAAAAAGCCAGATAAAAAAGCTAAATCCGCTTGGAAATAATATTTACTACACGGCAGGCAGAAAAGAGTTTAATTTCGGGGACGAGGAATTCTTCTACTCGAAGGGAAAAGTTAATTATCCATCTTTTATCGATGTAAAGGTGAGGGAGGATGGCTTTATCTTTGCGGTGGATTTAACAAGCGGTCGGATTTTTGAGCGTGACCAGGAAGGGAATTTGATAGCGGTCTTTGGTGGGGCGGGCAGTCAATTCGGAACTTTTTCGACACCGGTTGCGGTGGAGGTATATAATGACAAAGTTTATGTTCTGGATCGCCTGAAAAATAATATTACCATTTTTGCGCCGACAGAATATGGGGCGCTGGTTGAGCGTGCAACACTTTTATATAAGGATGGGCTTTATGACGAGTCGAGTGCCGTCTGGAAACAGGTTCTGGCAAGAAATGCGAATTCCACTCTTGCTTACAATGGCATTGGAAAAGCCTTAGTGCAAAATGGAGATTATACAGAAGCGCTAAAGTATCTGCGCTACAGCGGTGATAAATACAGTTATTCAAAAAGTTTTGGCAAAAACAGACTTTTGGTTGTGCGCAAATACGGAACCTATGTGCTTTTGGCACTGCTTGCCTTGGGGTTATTGATTGGCATAAAAAAGCAGGTCTTAAAAAGGAGGAAGAGGAATGAAAAATAAAAAGACAGCGACAAATCCTTTTTATACCATTATGCACCCGTTCGACTGTTCCTATGATATTCGTTACAAAGGAAGAGGAAACCTGTATTTTTCTGTGATTATCCTGCTTGTTTTCTTCCTTGTATCGGTTTTTCAAAGGCAGAGTACCGGTTATATTTTTAACAATAATAAGCTGAGCGATCTGAATACGCCGCTGAAATTTGTTGGTGTTATCCTGCCATTTGTACTTTTTGTTATCTCCAACTGGGTGGTCAGCATTCTTTTTAACGGCACGGGGCGTTTCCGGGATATCTGGATTTATTCCGCATATTGTTGTGTTCCATATATTATTGGTAATTTTGCGGCAGTACTTTTAAGCAATGTTTTAGTAATGGAGGAACCGTTCGGGGAGTACGTGCAGATTTTTGGCGCAGCCTGGAGCCTGATTATTCTTTTTATCGGGCTGATGGTAATGCATGAATATAATTTTACAAAAAATTTATTTGGCTGTTTATGCACTATATTTATTATGTTTATCCTGTTTTTCTTGATCATGCTGCTCGGAAGTCTTGCAAGTGATCTGTACGGCTTTGTTATGACAATCGCAAAAGAAATTATGTTCCGGGTAAGCTGAGGAGGTGGCAGAAATGAAGAAAAAAATAAAAATCTTTGTCAAGGGAATTGCCTGCCTGCTGTTGTTCGGTCTTTTTATCGGACTGGTAAGCTTTTTAAATTCGTCCGCAAACAGCAGCGAAAAAGAGGAGATGGACTGGACACCGGAGAAAAGAAGCTATCCGCAGGGCTGGGAGATGGCAGCAGAAAACGAATTATTTGCCCTGTATTTTGAACCTTCTATTATGCAGCTTTCCCTGAAAGATAAGCGTGAAGGAACCGAGTGGAGGAGCAATCCGGAAAATGCAGAAAGTGACCCCATTGCGTTCGGACAGAATAAGACAGCCGTCCGCTCCCTGCTCGGTGTTACATATGTGGATGATCAGAGCAGTTATTTTACAATCAACAGTTTTGCCGCCTGTGTGCAGGATGGAACTTACACCTATGAATACGCGGATAATGGGGTTTATGTGAATCTGCAATTCGCAAAGCAGGGCTTTGAAATACCATGTTTTTTTGGGATCGAAGAGGATCGTTTTGTTGCGAGGGTACTTAGCGAACAGATTGTTCAGCATGGCAGTCTTTCTGTGGCAGAAATTTCCCTGCTGCCATATTTTGGAGCGGGATCATTAGAGGATATTGGGTATATGTTTGTTCCGGACGGCTGTGGAGCGCTAATCTACTACAATAATCAAAAGCAGGGATATCAGTCCTATATCCAGCGCGTTTATGGAAACAACCTTGCATTAAATGTGCAGAGCAATCTGAAAGTAGCAAAGGATGCAACCATGCCGGTTTTTGGGATAAAAAAGAATGATGCGGCTCTTCTTGCCGTGATTACACAGGGAGAATACCAGGCAGAAATCAAGGCGGAGGTCGCAAGAAAAACCACAAGCAATAATATAGTTTACACCAATATTGTATATATCCAGGGCGAAAACAATACTTTGCTCAGCGGAAGTGACAAGGAAGAATCCACGGTAATGATTTCGCCGCAGCATAATCATTTTCCTTATTATGAGGTGTCCTATTATTTTCTGGAAAAGGATGCAGGATATAATGAGATGGCGGCTCGCTATCATAAATACCTGGTAGAAGAGAAAGGGATGAAGGAGGAAGGGAAAGTAAAGCAGGAGCGCATGAACCTAACCTTTTTGGGGGGGATTGATGTACGAAAAACATTGCTTGGCGTTCCTTACCATACCGTTTCCGCCCTGACAAAGTTTTCGGAACTTTCAAAAATTGCGCAGGAATTACAGGAAAGCGTGGGGAGCAATTTTCAGATTTGTATGTATGGTCTGGAAAAAGGCGGGATAAAGAGTAAAATGCCAACCAGTCTAAGTTATGAGAGGGCGCTCGGCGGGCAGAGTGGTTATCGGAAAATGGAGGAGGCGCTTGAAAAGGTAGAAATTCCGTTTTATCCAATTTACGATCCGGTCACAATCAAAAAATCCGGCAATGGGTATCGCGCCATTCACGGAGTGCGCAATGTATCCCGGTCAGCTTCTACGCAGTACGATTATCTGTTGACCACGGGAGCAAAGGATTCTGGCAGTACGCCGTATTATCTGGTATCGCCGAAATACGAGGAAAAGATTATGACTTCGCTGTTAAAGAGCGCGCAGAAAAAAGGAGTAAACCAGCTTGGGTTTTCATCACTTGCAAGCTGCATGTATTCGGATTTTCGCAAGGAGAGCATTTCTGCAAATGAAACTGGCACGTACTGGGAGGAGGCGCTCTATATGGCAGCGGATTCCCTCGATAAGCTTTTGTTAAAGAAAGCCTATGCCTACGCATTCCCTTATGCGGATGTTATCACCGATGTACCAGTTTTTTCCAGTCAATATGATATCGAGGATGAAGCCGTTCCATTTTATCAGATGGCTGTGGGCGGATCGGCTGCACTCTATAGCGAGCCGGTTAATGAAAGCGGGAATATACGGGAAATGCTGCTGCACTGTGTGGAGTATGGGGTTAGTCCATCCTTTTTGCTGATGGCAGCACAGCCGGATATTTTGCAGGAAACGGACTATCAGAAATTTTATTCCATTGCCTGGTCGGACTGGAAAGAGCAAATACAGGGGATGCTTGATGAACTTTCCACGCTTGATACCGTTTGTGGGCAGGCGCTTATCCATCATGGGAAGGTGCAGGATGGTGTTTATGAATGTATCTATCAGGATGGGACAGTGGTCTATGTAAATTACCAGAAAGAAACCGTCCTGCTTAAGGATACGCAAATCCCGGCAAGGGGCTTTGCACGGAAGGGGGAAAAATAATGAAAAAGAAAATTCCATACACGACAAAAAAGAAAATCTATGGGTTTTTGTTTATCACACCCTGGCTGTTGGGATTTCTTCTCTTTTTCATCGTGCCTTTCATTCAATCCTGTCTTTACGCATTCCAGGATTTGCAGACGACGGACAAGGGGATGGTCGGAACCTGGGTGGGAACCTATAATTTTTCTTACGCTTTGTTTAGGGATACCGATTTTATCGTCCAGTGCGTCAATTCCCTGAAGGATTTGATCACTGTCCCGTTAATCCTGGTTTACAGCCTGTGTTTTGCACTGTTGTTAAAAAAGGAGTATCCCGGAAGAACAACAATGCGGGCGATCGCTTTCCTTCCGGTTATTATAGGATCGGGAGTTTTGATGGATATTATGAAACAGGATGTGTTTTCCTCCGGGGTGAAGGGAGCTGATACAGTCTATCTCTTTTCCGGCGGCGGTCTGACGGGGCTGTTTTCCTCCATGGGCTTGCCGATGAATGTAATCGAATTTGTTAATAACATTATCAGCAAGATCTTTGATTTAACCTGGCGATCCGGGGTACAGATTCTTTTGTTCCTTGCAGGCTTGCACAATATACCGGAATATGTGTATGAGGCGGCACAGTTAGAAGGGGCGAATGCACTGGAGCAGTTTTTTAAGATTACGCTGCCGATGCTTACGCCAATGATTCTGTTGAATGTGGTTTACAGCGTGATCGATATTTTCTCGGATTTCGGGAACCAGATTATTCAGATGATTTATAATACGGCATTTTCCAATGTGCGTTTTGGCTACGCCAGCGCGTTATCCATCCTGTATTTCATTTTGATTGCTGTGGTTCTTGTAGTTGTGTATCTGCTGATGCGGCGTTTTATCGTCCGGCCAGAGGACTAGGAGGAAAGTATGGGAACAAAAATGATGTATCGCATAAAAAACGGAAAGTGGTTTTGGACGCTTATGAAATATGCCATCCTGATTCTTCTGGCGTACCAGTTGCTTTATCCGGTTCTCTATATGATCAGCGCATCCATCAAGGCACCTACGGACTCATATGATCCGAGCGTGATATGGATACCGAAACATTTATCCGCGACTGGCTTCCAGGATGCCTTTAAGACGATGAAGTATATGGATGCACTTGGGCAGAGTTTGCAGATTGGTTTAGGGTGCGCAATTTTAGATGTGATTTCCTGCGCGCTGGCGGGTTATGGTTTTGCAAGATATAAATTCCCAATGAAAAATATATTTTTTGCCTGCGTTATATTGACGTTGATTGTACCAACGCAGACCATTATCCTGCCGTACTATTCCAATATGAAATATTTTAATCCATTTGGTATTATGTCCCTGATTTCAAAGATTATGGGAAGGGATTTGGCAATTAACCTGGTGGGAAATAAACTGTCGTTCTTTATCCCATCTGCACTTGGGGCAGGCATCCGTTCGGGGCTGTATATTTATATTTTCAAGCAATTCTTTGAGGGTATGTCTTCCGCGCTTGAAGAATCCGCATATGTGGATGGCAGTGGACCGCTTAGGACATTTTTCCATATTATGCTTCCAAATGCGAAGAATGCAATGGTAACCGTATTTTTATTCTCGTTCGTATGGCATTTTAACGATTATTATTTGTCGAAACAGCTCCTTGGGACAAGGACAAGAACATTGATTGTGGCGCTCTCTTCCCTGCGAGTGGATTTGGCGGCACTGATTGGCGGGCAGACAACCACTGATCCTATCAGGGTTCAGACAAGAATCCAGGCGGGCTGTCTGTTAGCAATCTTACCGATGTTTTTGCTGTACATAGTGGCACAGCGCAAGCTTGCCGACAGCATTGAACATATAGGCATTAAATAAAAAAGAAAAGGAGAGGAAAAAAATGAGAAAGAAGATTTTAGCGATGGCACTGGTATGTACTATGGGTTTGGCCGCATGTGGGGGCAGCCCGTCCGAAGGAAAGGATACACCGACCCCAACAAAAAGCGATGCACAGTCTGGAAAGGATGAAACAGAAAGCGGGAAAAAGGGTGATGACAGTCAAAAAGAGGACGGGCAGGAACCAGGCGGGGATACGCAAAAGAGCAGTCTGCCGGACACCCTTGCAAATGCGAATTTAACCATTGTCTGGGATATGACCGAGGAGGCATGGAAGGCGGCAAAAGAGGAAGACCCGGATGCTTTTAATTTGGTTTGGACGACCAAGGAGGAATTTGAAAAGAAATACGGTGGCAAAGTAGAGATTATCGGTGTGGGCTGGGGCGACCAGGCAAGCACAGTAATCAGTATGGTAAATGCCGGGGAAGTCTGCGATTTAGCACAGGCGCATGACCAAAATTTCCCAATTTACGGTGCGAAGAATATTGTGCAGGACATTTCACAGTATATCGACTTAAACGACGGTTTCTGGTATGACAGCGTCACAAAGGCATTTACCTACAATGGTAAGCCTTATGCAGCGGGCGCGGATGCAGCACCGGTGGTGATCAGCTATAATAAGACGCTGTTTGAGCAAAATGGGAGCAAAACACCAATGGAATATTTTAACGAGGGCAACTGGAACTGGGATACTTTTCGGCAGGTGGCACTTGATATGACTGGAGATGCGGACGGGGACGGCAATCCGGATGTATTTGGGTTTGGCTGGTGGGATTCTTTCT
>CAMWUU010000074.1 GCA_947177515.1 uncultured Lachnospiraceae bacterium | reverse complement strand
GAATTTGATTGTCTAACGCTTCGCGGCAAGGTATCATTACAGCCGCAGGATGGTGGGTTATTTTCTGTAACGGTTTCAGAAAATCTTTTCGTTTCCGGGGAGAAATTGCGGGAAGCGGAAGACATTTTGCGCGCGTTAGGGTTTGAAAAACCGATGGATATGGTTCTTGAGGAGGGGGGAAGCAATCTTTCGCCAGGCGAGCGCAAGAAAATTTTGTTGGTTCGCACACTACTAAAGCCCTCGCCGATACTCGCATTTGACGAACCTCTTAACCATCTGGATGCGCAAGGAAGAGAAGTGTTGTTTGACCTTATTAAAAAGGAAGAGCGCCCAATTTTACTGATATCCCATACACCAATAGATGGGATTATATGGAAGGAAATAGTTATTGATAAACAGGATGTTTCAGAAACTTATCAGTAAGGGATGGAGAAAAGAACTTAATGATCCATGTTTGTTATGCATGTGGTTCCTTATTGGTTCTGAACTTGGTGCAGTATGCTCATACCAATATCAATGTCAATAAAAACATAAGAGTACCAAAGAAAAAGGCTGCGCCAGAAATCCTGCAGCGAATGGATGTATGGATGAAGGGATGAAATGTATCTGCACAGACAAAAAAATGCGCTGGAAATCGATTTCCAGGCGCATTTTTTTGTCTGTGCAAAAGCTGTCCCTAAGTATAGCTGGTATGGTTCCAATATGGTTTTACTGTTTGGCAGTTATCCTATAAATATTTCTATTTTGAACTTTTTTTCTTTTTCATCATAACCATTCCCAGAGCCACCACCACAATGACAGCGACCACAGCCACAACGACGATCACTATTGTCTGGCTGCTTCCAGAGGAGGTCATATCGCTATATTTTGTATTCATCACATCCTTTACTTCGTTTTGGCTAAGGGATTTGTTAAATACATATACATCATCAAAGGAGCCGGCAAAAGAGCCGATCTCTTCCCACCAGCCACAGTTCCAGTTACCAAGCTGCAGACCATAGCAGTATTGGATCTGGGAGGTGAAAAGCTTGAAGTTAGCGGAGGATGGGCCTAGAACCGGGTCGCTGTATTTTTCACCGTCAAGGTAGACTGTCATGCCGGACGCGGAAAGTGTGACTGCCACATGCTGCCATTTTCCGGCGGTTAAGACTGGCTGTGCGGTTCCATCTACAACGGACGGATCAGCCCATACCCTTGGGTATTCTGCCATACCGGAATTACCATCACTGTTAATTGCGATTTCAAGGGAATCCGTTGTTGCAATATATCCTTCACTGCCATGGTCGGCAATGCTAAAGGAGTACAGTGGGGAAATCCCCGGTGTGGAATCCGTAGCTTTTACCCAGAACGCGATAGTCATGCCATCCGTCCAGTCCGTGTTTTTGTAGACATCAGAATCCGCTTTTGCAAAACTGGCACCTTTTGCACCCCCGTTTAAGGTCAGGACACTGCCGCGCTCGGAGTCTTTCGTAACGGAACCCCCAGAAATTTCCATTTCACCATCTTTTTCAAAACCAAAGCTTTCCACCGGTTTTAAGGAGGGCGCAGCATATGTGGTTGTGGTTGTGGAGAGTGCCAAAAGCATACAGGTTGCCATTGCTAAAATCTTCTTTTTCATATCAAATCCTCCATTCTTGATATTGAATTGTTTTGGCATAACTGCCATAATTTCCGTATAATTGCTATAATTAAAAGTTAGTTGCTGTAATTGCCATAGTTTCCAGTGTTATTGCCATATTTTTTGTATAACTGCTGGAAATCATTTTTTGTTTATTTCCCATACCAGCCTGTTTTCGGGTTAGTTATGCTTTGGTTAGAATAAAACCTCCAGGTTTTTCTTGTGTGTTTTAAAGTGAGATTGGAAAGTCTTTTTTGGAAGTCCTTTTTCTAATCTTTGTTTCTACTGGATTTGGTAAATCCCTACTTCTGCTAATGCAAAACGTTTTGCGTTTCCCATATCACGAACTTCGATCTTTACGCTCTTTGTGGTTATGGTATCAAAATACAGAATGGTTGCTTCGGCACTGTCATCTGAAAACTCTACGTGGTCAATTGTACTTCCGTCGCTGAATGTGATTTTCACTTCCTTCGGGGTTGCTGCATCCTCGTAGGAGCGGTATAAAAACAGGCAGTCGATTTGTTTTTCTTCCCCGAAATCGATAGTGAGCGAGGCTTTTTTACCATCCTCGGCGCACCATTCCCGTTCCTTGCCGCTTGCTGTGGCGGAAAACTCCCCGTCAAGCACTGCTTTTGGTGTTCCTGATGCGGTGGAGGAGGCTGTTACTGTGAAGTTCCCCTCGACTTTTGTGAGTGCACTTTCCCCGGAAGCTGCTGGCTGCATGGTTGTGGTTGGACCGTTCATAAAGAATGTACCATCCTCGCGGAAACCGCACCGGTCAATGGTTAGTTTGCGGTTTCCACCTGCCATGGCAGTTACTGTGTGGGTGTGGTACGCATTGAAAAGTTCCTTTTTGTCCAGGGTATAGAAAAAGCTGTTGTTACCTGGACCTGACGCATTTTCTGTGGAGGAGATAATAGGGTTTCCTTCATATTTTGTAAATGGTCCTAGCGGGGAAGTAGAAGTTGCGTATCCCATGGAATAGGAGCGATCCCCATAAAAACCGCCGGAATAAAATAGATAATATGTCCCATCCCTTTTTAGGATATCCGGACCTTCATTCCACTGGTAATCCGCATTATTCAAAAGTTCCCACGGCTGCTGCGGTGTGATGCAGAGGATATGTTCGGCACCCTCCTTGACATGGGTATAATCTGCCATCTCCACGACATAAATCTGACTGACATGATGGCCATCCACGACATTTTCCGAGCAGTCCCTCGAATAATACAGATACATCCGTCCATCGTCATCCGTGTAGAAATTTGGGTCAATATTCGCGTAGCCCAAGTCAAACAGTGGTGCGCCGTGTACATCCGTGTAAGGACCTGTCAGTACGTCGGATACTGCTACGCCGATACGCAGGCTTTTGTCGTCATTCTGGCCACAGTAGTAGAGGTAAAATTTCCCGTCATTTCCAACTACGATCTGCGGCTGCCACAAACTGCCCCGCACCCAGCCCTCCGTGCCGCTACAATAAAAGATATTTGTAAGGCGGTTCCAGGAGTTTAGGTCTTCTGATTCATAAAGACCGTAGTATGTGCCGGACTCCGTGGCGGTGCAGTAATATTTCCCGTCGTGGGTGAAGAGGTATGGATCGCCGATATTGGTGATCTGGTTTCCGTTGGTGTAGGTGTATTGTTTCAGCCCGGAATTATCTTTTAACTCAACCTGCTTACCGCAGGCATTCAAAGAAAGTGCCATAACAAGTGCCGATGTTCCCAGCAATTTTCTGCTAAGCTTCATCTTCCCCATCCTTTCCGCAGACAGAAGCCCTGCCTGACATATTGATGTCCCGGATGATCTGAGGCTCTACCTTAAATTCCCTGTCGTAGGTCATCAGGCCATTGGTTTCCTGTTCCACATCGCAAAGCTGCGTGTAGACAAAGCCCTGGACATGTGGGGATTCAAGCAGTGCGCCTACCACATCACGATACCGTTTTATGTAATCTTCATCCGAGTTTGCGGCTGTGTAGCCCCAGCCGTTAACTCCTTCTGTTTTCTGATAGGAAATCCCGCCAAATTCCGATACGATGATCGGTTCACCATGGTAGTTGTTTCCCTGCGCGTACAGGGTGCGGCTTCCCGGGGTGCTGTTTAAAATGCGCTCTACTTCCCCGCCGTAGCGTTCCTTTAATACTGGGTAGCGCCCTTCGTAATCGTGGATGGTAAGCAGGTCGGAAACCGTGTGGTCCCAGCCGTCGTTGGAGATAACACACCTAGTCTGGTCAAGGGATTTTGTCAGGTAGTACATGGCTCTGGAAAAGTCCTGTTCCTCCCCGTTATTCATAATGCAATCCACGCCCCACGATTCATTGAGAGGAACCCAGCATACAATGCATGGATGGTTGTAGTCGCGGCGGATGACCTCCATCCATTCCCTTGTCATATTGCAGGCAAAATCGCGGGAATATACATAAGCTGAGGAAAATTCCCCCCACACAATCAGCCCGAGGCGATCCGCATGGTAGAGGTAGCGCGGATCCTCCGCTTTTTGGTGTTTGCGCACGCCGTTAAAGCCCATCGCCTTGCAGGCGTTGATATCCCTAACAAAATCTTCGTCCGTTGGGGCGGTCATTAAGGATGGTTTCCAGTAGCCCTGGTCAAGCAGCATTTTCTGGTAATAAGGGCGGTTGTTCAACATAAATTTGCCATTTTGTATGGAAACCTTGCGCAGTGCGCAGTAGCTTTCCACAAGATCGGTTGCCTTGCCATTCGCAAGCACCGTAAATTCCAGGTCGAATAAGACCGGGTTTTCCGGAGACCACACAAGGGATTCCTGGTGGTTCCAGTCAAGAGTAATGCTCTGGTCAAGACGGAATGAACGCTCGGCACGGTTTTTATGCACGCGGATTAGGTCGTCCACATATTCCTCCCCGCGAAGGGACATCCGTACCCGAACCTGCTTGTTTTCATTCCCAGAAAATTCCATTTTTATGGAGATGGTTTTCCGGTCAACATCCGGTGTAACAAAAATCCTCTCAAGGGCATTGTCTGCAACTTGTTCCAGCCAGACGGTCTGCCAGATCCCCGTGGTGCCTGTATAAAAGATTCCCTCTGATTCGCCCTTCCAGTACTGTTTCCCGCGGGGAAGTTCAAGGTCGAGCGCGTCATCCGTAACGCGTACTGCAATAGTATTTTCTATACCGTAGACCACATCCTTTGTAATATCAAAGGCAAATGGTGTGTTCCCTCCTTTGTGCTCCCCGACAAAGCTGCCGTTGACCCATACCATCGCTTTATAGTCCACTGCGCCGAAATGCAGGATTAGGTGTTCCCTGCCTTCTTCCTTTGTGATCATGACATGCTTTTTGTACCATACGATATTGTGGAAACTGCGTTCCCCAATCCCTGACATTTCGCACTGGTATACATAAGGTACTTTAATCCGGTGCGGGAGGCTTCCCGTACCGTACCATTTTTCTTTTATGCCAAGATCCATATCGTCAAAGGCAAACTCCCATTCCCCGTTTAAGTTCTGGAATGATTCCCTTTTAAAATCTGGTCTTGGATATTCCGGTCTTGGTATATTTCCGGTCTGCATAGATTGCCTCCTTTATGATTTCATTAAAATTACTGTATTTTCAGGAAGGTTTCATGGATGTTTGGAATCACTTAAATCAAGCGATTCACTTGTATGAAAATGAAAACCTTCGCTTTATAGGAATTTTTAGCTGGATGGGGTTTGATATTTTTGCTTTCCCATCCGGCTATGTTAATGTTTCCGGCCAATAAGCCTTAACCTTTCACACCCGCTTGCATCTGCATCCCTTTCATAAAATGTTTTTGTGCAAACAGATACACGATGAAGGTCGGGATCACGGAGATAAAGCCGCCTGCAATAGCGTGGCCATGCATGGTGTTAAAGCTGCTCTTGATCCTCTGCATACCCGGCGTGATGGTCAGTTTATCCACGCTGTTCATCACAATCGAAGGCCAGAGGTAGTCGTTCCATGCCCCGGTAAATGCGAACATTGCTACTACGATCAGCACGGGCAGGCACAGTGGCAGGATTAGCCTGTAATAAATCTGAAACTTGTTTGCCCCATCAATCATTGCAGCCTCATCCAATTCTTTTGGGATGCCGGCCATAAACTGCCGGATTAAAAAGATATTGAACACGCCCGCTATATTTGGGAGGATTAAAGCCCATACAGTATCAATAATTCCAAGTGTCTGGCAGATTTTGTAAAGCGGGATAATATTGATGACCGCCGGGAAGGTCATGGTTGCCATCAGAAACCAAAAGAGCACATTTTTTCCCGGAAAGTCAAGTCTTGCGTAGGCGTAAGCTGATGTGGAGGAGATCAGCACAACTAATACCGTCTGGACGAGTGCCACGAATAGGGAGTTCCCAAACCATTTCATAATAGGGTAGCTGGCGGAATAATCCGAACCAAACAATTCTTTATAGTTTTCAAATGTGAGTTTATCTGGCAGGAAGGAAAAGCCGCCCGTCATAATTTCAAGTTCTGACCTTACTGAGGTAAAGAAAGAAAATAACATTGGTGTCACACAGAGGATGGTGAGCAACACGCAAAGGATCAGGGCAATGATGCGGATCCGGTGTTTTTTGAATTTTTCCATATGGATGCCTCCTTAATCTTTCTGTGCTGTCAGCTTATTCAGGATAAGGGATACCACGATCATAACAGCGCCGACCATAAGAGCCATGGAAGCCGCGATACCCGCCACGGAACTTGAACCAAAGGCAAGCTCCCTGATGTACATCATCATGGTGTAGGTGGAATTGTTCGGACCGCCCGCGGTCAGCATTAAGGACTGGCCATAGAGGTTGAATTGCCCGATGGTGGTCAAAATCAATGTGTAGGAAATCTGCGGCATTATGCCCGGCAGCGTGATCTTTAAAAATCTTTTGAATGGTCCCGCACCATCGATGTCCGCCGCTTCCATAACATCCTTCGGGATTCCGTTGATTGCTGCCAGATAGATTACAAGGTTGCCGCCAAGGCACCACCATACCGTAATAATTACGATTGCCGTCCATGCGAATGGCTGCTCGCTGAGCCAGTTGATATCGACCACCTTTCCCAAAAGCCCGGTCAGGAAATTGTTGATCAGACCTTCGTTTCGGTTGTAGACATAGTACCAGACAAGCACCACCGTTGAGATGGAAAAAATATTCGGCAGGTAGAACAGTGCCTGGAAGAATTTATGTCCCCAGGGTTTGAAACTTAAGATCACCGCCATAAACAGCGGAACCAGGATGCAAAGCGGCACGCTGATCAACACAAAATGCACGGTGTTTGACATACCGTTGCGGAACATGGTGTAATAGGAAGTGGCAGAATCTGTTAAAATCTGGCGGAAATTTTCCAGCCCGTTAAAGATGGGCGCGGCATCCGTATAGATATTCCATTTGCTAAATGCCGCGAAAATGCCCACCACGGCGGGAATCAGGAAAAAAATAATAAACAGGATAAGCTGTGGTGCAATAAACAGGTATGGAGTAATGCTCCATTTACGCTTTTTCCTCATCTTTATTCCCCATTTCTGCGCTGCTTTTTTTATAAAAGTTTGTGGGGGCAGCGCGGACACAAACTTATTCTAAAGGGCAGGTTTCTTTGCGGCATCTGCAGCCGGTTTTTAGGTGGAATGGAGATTTACTGGTTTTTAATATTATCTTCCACCAACTGCTGTGCGCTCTGCAAACCGTCCGCTGGTTTAACCCTGCCAAACGGGATTTCGTAAGCCACGGTATCCAGTGCTTCTACTACAGCTCCGTAGTAAACATAATCCGAAATAACCAGTGCACCCGGATTATCGATCAAAAATTTCTGTGGCAGGTCATTTACCCTTTCATCATTTAATACAGCCTTGCTTGCAGGAATCTGTCCGTAATCCGCCCATTCGTAGCAGTTCTCCCCTACAAATGCGATGAAATCCATAATGGCGTTCGCTTTTTCATCCGTCATCTTATCGTTGCGTGGGATAACAAACTGATGCGAAGATGCCCATTGCAGCATGTTTGCCGTATCGTATGTAATCATGTAGGTTTCACCGAAATTAATCCCTGTGTACTCGACAGTTGACAGTGTCCATGTCCCTTCCGGCAAAAACATCAGCTTGCCCTGCGCAAAGAGGTTATTCGGCTGGTCACCATCCTGCGTACACCACTTCTTTGCGACGGCATCGGCAAAATCCTGGAATACCTTCTGGAAAAGTTCGTTATTAAAAGAAGGCATCTTCCCATCGACAGAAAGTGTTCCACCAAGCTGATAATACCATGACAGAAGTTCATATCTTGGCCAGGTAATCGCGTAGGTATAAACTCCGTCCGCCGCTGCCTGATCCGCAAAACCCGCAATTTCGTCAAAGGTGATCATCCCATCGTCCAGGACGGATGGACAATATTTTTCAACCAGATCCTTGTTATAGTATGTTACATAGCTGTGAAGATCCAGTGGGATGCCGTAGCGGGAGCCGTCCACCTCGCCCATGTTCCACGCGGAATCAATATACTGGTCGGCCTTAATCTTGCCGTTTGCTGAAATATAATTATCAAGCGGCAGGTACATATTGCTCTTTGCATTGCTTGGGATGCGGTCCACATGCTGGATGCAAAGATCCGGGACACCACCCTGGGAATTGACCACGAGCGGCAGCTTCGTATACAGTTCGCCTTGTTCCGTCATAATATGCTCTACCGTATACTCCGGGTTCGTTGCATTGTAAGCGTCAATAATCTTTTGCATCGCCGTTCCGTCCCCTCCGGTAAAGACAGACCAGAATGTGATGGTCTTGTCGCCATCCGCACCCTTTTCCTTATCAGAACCGTTCCCACAAGCAGTAAATGATGTTAACATAACGGCTGACATAATAAGTGCTGCAATTTTTTTTAGCTTCATTCCCTGTTCCTCCTGTTTGTTTAAATTATTTTAATTTTATCTAAAAGATACAAAAAACTTGTAATTATTGGAAAGGAGATTCTTATTATTTTATACAATATTTTTGTATCTTTTAGATTTTGCTTGCTCTTATCGTATTCCTTTTTGATAATTTTGTCAATATAAGTTTCAATAATTTTAAAGAATTCGTTATTATGCATAAATATAGTCCAGTGTTTTTGTAAGTAATAACGAATTTTATTACAATAATCTTGTAACATATAGAAAGTTAGGTTTTTTATTATTCCAGGATGTATGGATGTTAGTGGCAATTTTGGGTTACAAAATCGCGGGGGATATGGTATACTGTAAGTTAAAGAGAAAATATTCCATATCCCATAACCCCTTGTGTCTTAATGTTTTCTTAATTAACCAGCAAACTGCACAGGATGTTTTTTCTACGCCGGGTGGGAAAAAGTGAAAAGCCCAAATGGTATGGAAAGGCAGGAGGAGTTTGGAGTGGATAAATCCGGGCTGCGTGGGGAGTGGGGATGGGGTAATATATTTAGATAGAAAACAGGAGGAAACCAGTTTGAAAAACACTATACATTTAAGTATTTATGATACGGAGCAGATCTCTAATATCGCAAAAGCGCTCTCTTCAGAGCAGCGCCTTAAAATATTAAAGCTGTTGGATAACAATGTACTTAATATTAGCGAGGTCGCGGCAAGGCTTCAGATGCCTATGTCTTCTGCGGCGTTACATATTAAAATATTGGAGGAATCAGGTCTTGTGATTACGCAGCCGGTTCCGGGCATCCGGGGTTCCCAGAAATTAAGTGGGATTAAGGTGGATCATCTCTCCATCGATTTAAAACCATCCTACCATACGGATTCCCCGTTTCAGACAGCTTATTTTTCCATGCCGATCGGGAATTATTTTGATTTTGGGATCACGCCGCCTTGTGGTATTGTTTCGGAAAGCCGTTATCTGGGGGCTGCGGATGATGCTTCGGCTTTTTTTCAACCGGAACACAGCATGGCACAGTTGATTTGGTTTACGCAGGGGTATCTGGAGTACCGTTTTAACAACCGGCTGCTGAAAACGGCAAAAACTGTGGAAGGGATTGAATTTTCGTTTGAGGCCTGCTCCGAGGCGCAGGGTTATAACAATGAGTGGCCTTCTGATATTACGCTATGGGTCGGTGGCAAGGAGGTTGGCACGTTTACGAGCGAGGGCGATTTCGGCGGGATCCGCGGGCAGCAGAACCCGGTCTGGTGGTCGGATACCCTAACCCAGTATGGTATCCTGCACCGGCTGTTTATTGATCATAGCGGCTGCTATATTGATGGGATGAAAACTTCCGGGGAAACACTTGATTCCCTTCCGGTTGGCCAAAATGATTACCTGACTTTTCGAATCGGCATCAAAAAAGATGCGAAATATGTCGGCGGCCTGAATTTATTTGGGGAGCGTTTCGGGAATTACAGCCAGCATATTAATATGAAGATTGATTATACCCAGTGATTTTGTGGGTGGGCAGCAGGAATAAGGCTACTATTCATGATAAAAACAAAGATTTGACAAATGACGGGGAAAACGTTATCATAGACAGTAATTTAGCGGGAAAGGAGCCGGGAATATGTGGGCATTGATATTTTTTGGACTGATGGCTTTAGGAGCAGCGGGGCTTGTTTATTTAATTAGCCGTTTTTACAAGTTTGGATGGGTGAAGCGTGCATCAAATGAAAAAAAATGGATGCGCATTCTGCTTTCAGCCGTTACGGTGCTGGCCATTGTTGCAGTGCTTTGGCTGACGATGGGCAGTATGAATGCCATTGTCTGTGTGCTGCATCTGGTTGCATTCTGGCTGTTGTGTGATCTGGTTTTCTGGGCGGTGAAAAAGCGGCGGGGGAAGGCCTTTGATCGCTACTATGCGGGCGTATGTGCGCTAATTTTTACTGCTATTTATTTAAGCGTTGGTTTTGTGCTTGCCAACCATGTCTGGCGGACGGGGTATACGGTGGACAGCGCGAAAAAAGTCGGGACACTTAGGATTGTCCATATCGCGGATTCCCATGTCGGGACAACGTTTGACGGCGAGGGTTTTGCGGAATATGTGGCGCAGATGCAGGCGGAAAACCCGGATATTGTGGTAATTACCGGGGATTATGTGGACGATGATACATCAAAACAGGATATGGTGGATGCGTGCCGGGCACTCGGGACGCTTCAGACCACCTACGGGGTCTACTATGTTTTCGGTAACCATGACAAAGGCTATTACAGCGAGGAATATCGTGGTTATAATGGGGATGATCTGGTGGCGGAACTTGAGAAAAATGGTGTTATTGTGCTCGAGGATGAAAATGTGTTGCTTGATAACCGCTTTTATGTGATCGGCAGGAAAGACCGCTCAGAGGAGGAGAGGGGAGGCAAAAGAGCCTCGGCAGCGGAACTGGTGCAGGGGCTTGACCCGGATAAATATATGATTGTGCTCGACCACCAGCCGGGCGAATATAAGGAACTGGCAGCAGCGGGCGTGGATCTGGTACTCTCAGGACATACCCACGGAGGGCAGCTTTTTCCTGTTAATTATGTTGGTGAATGGACCGGTGTCAACGCGAAAACCTACGGCCTAGAACGCCGGGATGGAACGGATTTCCTTGTAACCTCTGGAATTTCGGACTGGGCAATCCTGTTTAAAACCGGGTGCAAATCGGAATATGTAGTAATCGACGTAACAGGAAAATAATTAATATAATGTAGGGAGTCTGCGGAACTTAAAACAGCAGAATCCCAAAACAGCGCCGGAAGGGAATTACTGGGAGCAGAGCGGACAGGAATTTCCTTCCAGGAAAAGGGCGCTGTGAAGGGAGTCTGCGGAACTTAAAACAGCAGAATCCCAAAACAGCGCCGGAAGGGAAT
>CAMWUU010000073.1 GCA_947177515.1 uncultured Lachnospiraceae bacterium | reverse complement strand
ATGTGCGTGTGCCGTCCTCCCTGCGTTCTGCGCTTAAAAATACCATTGGCTCTTCCCTTTTCGCATACAGTTCCCTGGCAAACGCCAGAAGATGTGTTACCATACCAATTGTAACACCGCTCTCATAGAGAGCCGACACAAGTTCCATCGCAATGACCGAACCTTCTTTCTCCGTTGTCGTTGCAAATGACTCATTCAGAAGCACCAGGGAATCCCCGGTTACCTGGCGCACTATTGCATCCATACGCCTTAATTCCTCATCCAGTCTTCCTGAATTCATCGACTGATCTTCCCGCCTTGTAAAATGAGTAAAAATATTGCGGTAAAGACATCCTTCAAACTGTGCCGCCGGAACAAACATGCCGCACTGCATCATAATCTGCGCAATCCCAAGGCTGCGCAGATAGGTGGATTTCCCTCCCTGGTTTGCCCCGGTCACCACAAGCAGACGGCACCCGGACGCAGAAAGGGCATTGCTAACCGGCCGCATACGCATCAAAATGGCCATGCTTGGCTCATACAATCCCGAAAACAATACGCCAGAAGCACCTTTTTTCAGCACAGCCGGAAATGTATAGGAAAGGCCGATGGATTCCATGCGCTCCACTAATTGTACACAACCAAGCAGGAATGCTGCATGTACACGGAAAGCGTCAAAGAATTCCGTAAGTTCGTTAAAAAACGGCATCAACCAGGCAAGTACCGCCCGGAATGCTTCCGTTTCAAATTGTTTTGTTTCCCGCAGCACCGTTTCCTCCGTTATTGGCACTGTCCCGGTCTGGAAAATGCGCCGCAGGATACCGCCCGCGCCATCTGCTTTCCGTTTTTCTTCCTGCGAGGAAGGGGAACTAATCTCATAAAGCGCGATACGGTCAAATTTCATCCCCGCCCCAATACTGACCAAAAAAGAACTTTTCCCGCCTTTTGTAAAAAATTCCAGGTCGGAAAGAACCCCATCAAGCCCCGCCGCAAAATCTTCATTATAATTTTGTTCAAGGCAGATTTTCAGGTTATAAAACCCATTCCCATCAGAAAGCTCCTCCTCCGCCTCCAAATGGGCTTTTAACTCTTTTAACAGCCCGACAAACCCACATAACAGTTCATAAGTGCCCAGCACTTCCCCGCTGCCAGCTCCCGCCCTTACATGCTGTTCCTTGCCACGGATGCCCCCCTGTTCCAGCAATTTTCCTGCCTTCTGGCCGATTTCATACATACGCCGGATCATTTCTGGGTGTTTTAACGCGGTTTTTACTACCTGCTGCCGATACAGGAGCGCTTCTCTGTCAAGTATCGGAATCAGCATCTGCTGCTTAATGATATCATATATGTAAAAATCTTCTTTTTCCACCGTTTTCAGCGAATCCCCTGCCTTCCAAACCGGTCGGCTCGCAGCCTGAAAGATCACTTTAAGATTTAAGTCCTTGATCAGTTCATCTTTCTGCTCATAACCCGCCCCCCGCGAAAATTCCATGTCCGGATAAAATAGATAGGAATGAATTTTCCCACGCATAGGAACCTCCTTTGATCTAGGTTGTTTGTGTTATTGATTTTGCAGTATCCCGGATAACCGCTCTTTTAATTCCGGGTAAGTCAAGTGGTATTTTTCCACAAGGGCATAGGCATAGCCAACCCCCTGTGGCGCACGGCGCACAATCCGATAGGTGCGTATATGGGAATCCTGCTCATCCACACATGCTGCCATACTGACAATTTGGGTTCCCTGCACACTCCCGCCCTCTGTCTTCTTCTCTTTTTTGTCTGCAAGTTCCTGGATATGTGTTACATAAACACCAAAACAATCCTGATCTATAAAATGTGCCATCACACGTTTTCCCATAATATAAGCATCGTAAGTTGCGGCAGTTGTAAACAGTTCATTTAAAATCACAAAGTTTCTCCCCCGCTCCCCACACATCATCGGCGCAAGACGTGTCAGTTCCTCCTTCAGCTTCCCCCTTCCGGTTTCTAGGCTTTCCTCCACTGAAAAATGTGTGAGCAGCCCCGAAAAATACGGCATATACGCAAACGCACAGGGGGCTTTAAAACCCATTTTGGCCAGGTATACAATCTGTCCAAGGCTTCGCGCAAAAGTCGTCTTTCCCCCCTGGTTTGGTCCCGTAACCACAAGGAAACGTTCCTGCCCGGCATAATAAGCATCATTACAGACTACGGGCTTTTCTGCGGATTTTTGCTTTAATAAAAGCGCAAGATCATAGGCTTTGCACAACTTTAGCAGATTGTCCTCCAAATCAGAGTGCATATCTCTTCTTTCAGAATCTTTCCCGTAAGTATCCCCTTCCTTTGTAAATAGTGCGTAGGAAAGAGGGTATCCTGTTTTTCTTACTCTGCGCATAAAAAGTTCCATCGCCAAATATACCTGCATCTGCTGTTCAAAAACCAATACCCATTCCTCAAAAAATCCGGGTGTGCGCACCTGTTCAGAAAGCCCCTTCTCCCGCATCTGTACTGTTAATTCCCGCTTTTTAAGCACGGAATAATTCTGCTCATACTTACGAAGCTTTAAAAAACTTTCCGGGTATTTTTTCTGACAGGCTGTCAGCACAAAAAATTCCAGTTCCCCCACTTCTTTCCCTGCGCCAAACGGATTTTCCAACTGCCCCCTAACAATACGCCCCTCCTCCTTATTCTCCGGAAAAAGAGCGCTAAGCTTATCAAAATAATCCTCCGTTTCCTCCCCTTTAGCAGGTACCACACGCATCCTGCGGTTCACAAATTCAACCTGGAACCGCATATTCCCAAACTCATCAAAAAGACTTACTGTATCCTGGTAAAAATCCTGAAATTCCTTTCCTTCCATATATCTGCAAAATTTCTTTGCAAATGCTCCCAAAAGATTATTTGTTTCCCCTTCCTTCCCGTCAGGAAACTCCTGCTTCCCGCATGGCAATATAAGCAAAAACGCTTCTGACAACACATTAAGGGCAAGCGCATACTGCATCCCACAATCCAATAAAAGTTTCCTACGGCACAGTTGTCTTTCCGCTGTCTGATAATCCGCCGCATATCCTCTTGCCCGCTGCATATACTCTGAAAACCGGATTAAACCTTCAAAAAGTTTCGGATCCCCAACTGCCTGCATTACAACCTGCCGCTTTTTTGTTGCAGAAATATCTTCCGGCATACGGTTAAAATATTTGCGCAGATCATAGTCCCTGCGCTCCGCCATAATCTGAGCCACGATCTGATCCATATTTAAATCCACAAAAAAATCCGGCTCTAGGACAGCTTTCTCATAAAATTCCTCCGGGTACCCCAAAAGCCATAAATTATCCTGCTCCATTTTAAAAAACCCCATTCCGTAAATTTCAGGGCATTCCCATAGCCCCACAAGAACAGTATAACATAGACTAGATTCTTTTTCCATGTGGATTTCACTAAATCTTTGATCATCCCCACCTGGTTCAAATTCGCAGGAAATATCGAATTATAGAAAACCGCAACATAAGATATTCTAAAACCATAATTGATTTATAATATTGCCCGGTGTATAATCATTCTGATATCCGAAAAATAATATAGCATAAATATAGAAAAATATTTCACTAAGAAAGGAAATACATATGAATTTAAGTAATTTATATTATTACTTTATTGCAATTAACACCCTGGGTTTTATCCTTGTCCTCCTTAATCCCCATTCCTCTGCCCGCATAAAAGGCGGACAGAAGGATCTTGTGCCCAGGATTGTTTGTCTGCTTGGCGGTGCATCTGGGATCTTGATCGCAATCCTTTTCTTTGACCGGAAAACAACAAAGGAAAATATAATGACAAGGGTCTTAGTCTGCTGTTTCCTTGTTATTCAGGTCATCGTATTTTTGATGGTTAAGGGATTTCGGCAGGAAAAAATCACTTTTGCCTTTTGGGAATTTTTTAAAAAATCCAGGGCGCTAACCCTATATCTGCTCACAATCAATATTGTCACATTAATTGCATTCGGCCTGGATAAAAGGAATGCCAAAAAAGGCCAGCAGCGAATCCGGATTACCACACTGCTTGGCCTTTCCTATGCCGGAGGGGCGATAGGCGGGCTGATTGCAATGTATGCTCTCCGGCACAAAACCAAGAAAAAATATTTTACGGTCGGGCTTCCGCTTATGGTTATCATGCAGATTTTGGTAATTTTTTACATAATGAATATTGGTATAATAGCGGTATGACTCAAATTGCGGCCGGAGGAATCCTGCGTTGCTCCCTCCTTCCACTTTGCTGCTGTTCTTTCTTCATTTTATCACTTGACGTTGCGTCAATGTCAAGCGGTCAAGTTTTTTTATTCATCCACGGTCTGCAGCCTACAGAAAGCTGTTTTCAGACACACCCCAACGGTTACCATTTATTTATGATACGGCTCACGCGCAGATATTTTACAGCACCGGTATATTTGTTCCAAAAGTACCACCCGCATCAACTGGTGCGGGAAGGTCATCCTTGAAAAGCTTAAAAGGAAATCAGCCCTTGTTTTTACTTTCTCTGTAAGCCCCAGCGACCCACCGATCACAAATGTCACATGGGAATCCCCGTTTACAGCCAGCGTTTCCAGTTTTTTTGCCAAATCCACGGAGGAGAATTCCTTTCCCTCAATGGCAAGCGCCACCACATAGCTGTCCTCCTTTATCTTGCCTAAAATCCGCTCTCCCTCGCGCACCATAATTTGCCTGTTAATTGCTTCCCCCGCCCCGTCGGGCGTTTTTTCATCGACTACCTCCACCACCTCAATCTTATGGTACCTGCCAATCCGCTTTACATATTCTGCGGCGGCATCTGTAAAATATTTTTCCTTTATTTTCCCGACACATAAAATAGTAATCCGCATTTTCCCTCCTTGTTAACAACTCCGGGCGGATCAAACAATCCGCTTTCCTGTCCTAGTATTGACATGAAATGTTCACAAACTGTTATCTTTGAATTCATAATTTGCTCATATTTTCGGCTTATACTATTCACAGAGTTAAGAAATGGTTTTTTTCTTTTTCATACTCTCCTCCTCCCTATTTATATAGCAAAAAACCTTAGCATCCGCTAAGGTTTTTCTGTTTCTTCCCCCTCTTCTGATACAGCGCTCCCTAAAAGCCTCCTCATTTTCACACGTCGGATCATGCGTGCCCTAGTTGCCACGGAATCAAAGCAAAACCCTTCGTATTCCACGGAAAATACCTCATCATCCTGCGGGATATGGTCGAGCAGTGAAACCAGCAGGCCATTCAGGGTATCAAAACTTTCCTCATCCTCCTTTCGGATCTTAATCCCCGTTTCCTCGCTAAGTTCTGAGAGTGGTGCTTCGCCGCTGACAACAAAGCTTCCATCCCCCTCCGTTTTGATCAGTTCTTCCTCTTTATCATACTCGTCCTTAATGTCGCCGACGATTTCCTCCAAAATATCCTCCATGGTCACTAGTCCCGCTGTCTGCCCATATTCGTCGGCAACAATCGCCATATGTATTTTCTCCTCCTGCATCGCGCGGAACAAAACATCCAGATCCTGCGTGTCAGGCACGAAATAAGGCGTGTGCGCTGCCTCCACAAGCGGCCGCTTCCGCAGCTTCCCATCGGTATAGTAATTCATAACATCCTTTACATGCAGAACGCCGATAATGTCATCCACATTCTCACCGTAGAGAGGAAAACGCGAAAACGGTTCGCTTAACATAAAATTAAGGGCATCCTCTATACTGGTATCCGCCTGGATCGCCACCATGCGCTTTCTGTGTGTCATTACATCCTTTGCTTCTTTCTCATCAAATTCAATGATATTTGAAATCATTTCCACTTCCCCTGCTTCCAGTACCCCCTGCTCGTGCCCTTCATTTACAATGGAAATAATCTCTTCCTCCGTTACATTTTCCTCCGCCTTTATTTTGCTGAACCCGAAAATTCTAAGCAGGAAATTCGAATTTTTTTCAAGCAGGAAGACAACCGGCGACAGGAGCCGATAAAGCAGCAAAATGGCCGGAGCAAGGGCATAGGCTGCCCGCTCCCCAAGCTTACCCGCTATTTTCTTTGGGACAAGAATACTAAACAACACCATTAAATAAATCAAAAATATGGTGACAAAAACCATGGCCGCTGCTAACGGGATAACTAAAACTTCCTCCCCCGCCGAAACTGCTGGCAGGATCAGCCTTCTAATCCATCCATAGATGCTGAATGCGTACAGCATCCCTGCAAGCAGGCTTGTCGATGTTACCGTAATCTCAATTACATTCCGGTAATAATGCGGTGTGTCAAGAAGTTTTTTCAGGCGCACTGCACGCCGATCCCCCTCCTGTACCCGGTGTTCCACACTACCCCCGTTCACATTTCCAAATGCTTCCTCCGCCGCCGCTACCAGTGCATTCAGGCACAAAAGCAGCAGCACACTTATCAGCCCTCGTATGGGATGACCGTCCATAAATCTCATTTCTCCTTCCGCTCATATACCGCTTTGCGCGGTTTTTTCCCGGACTATGTATCAAGCGCAAAGCTAACGCAGAGTGCATGATCAATCCGCTTTAAGATCTCCTGGTCCAGGTGGCATACTTTTTCTTTTAATCTTGATTTGTCAATTGTCCTCACCTGCTCAAGCAAAATGACGGAATCCTTGACAACCCCGTATTTATCCGCTGCAATTTCCACATGGGTTGGCAGTTTCGCCTTGTTCATCTTTGATGTAATCGCCGCGCAGATCACTGTCGGGCTGTGTTTGTTTCCAGTATCGTTCTGTACAATAAGCACCGGTCTAACCCCTCCCTGTTCTGATCCGACCACCGGCCTTAAATCTGCATAAAATATGTCGCCACGCTTAATTATCACAATAATTCACTCTCCATTTACTAAATTCCGGATTACATTTATTACCATTATTTCCTGAATTTTGTTCCCTTATACAACAGAGTGTAAATTTTGCGTTATTGTTTTCTTTTACGGTTCCCCTTCCCGCCGTGTAACCCATACACCACAAAGGTGGCATAACTAAGCTGCACCAGGGGAAGTTTACCCAGCAAATTCCGTCAGTATCCTGACTGGTTTCCCTCGCTTAAAATAAATGCGCGGCACACGCTTTGAAATACCACAGATCAATTCGTAGTTAAAGGAGCCTGCCAGTTTTGCTACCTCCTCGACTGTAATACAGCCTTCCTTATCGCGCCCGATTAATGTGACTGGCTCCCCCTGTTTTGCCTGCGGGATATGGGTCACATCCACCATAAACTGATCCATACAGATACGACCCAAAATCGGGGCATATTGCCCGGCAACCAGTACTCTCCCCGTGTTTGAGAGAGCGCGTGGGTAGCCATCCGCATAACCGACCGGTATGGTGGCAATAACCGTCGGGCTATCTGTGACAAAGGTGCTTCCATAACCGACGGGATATCCCTCCCCCACCTGTTTTATAAATGAAATATGGCTGACTAACTCCATCGCAGGTTTTAAATTAAGTACGGAAAAATCCACTTCCCCGGATGGATACAGTCCGTAGGTTGATATCCCGCTGCGCACCATATCAAACTGAACTTTTGGCATATCGATAATACCCGCGCTATTTGCTATGTGTTTTACTGGAATCTGTACCCCTTGCTTTAATAGGAGATCCGCAAATTGCATAAAGCGCTCACACTGCCGGTAAGCTTTGGACTTGTCGGCTTCATCCGCGCATGCCATATGGGAAAACAGTCCCTCAATCCTTATACCGGGAAGCTCCATAATCTGTGCAACCTCCCTGGCATCCTCCTTTGTCCCTGCATAACCGATCCGTCCCATCCCGGTATCAACTTTTATATGTATCGCGGCAACACGCCCCTGCGCCACCGCCTCCCTGCTGATTTTTTCTGCCAGGGAATATTCAAAAACTGTCAGTGTAATATCATTTTGCACCGCTTTCGCCACAAGTTCGGGCGGGGTATAGCCAAGTACTAAAATGGGCTTTGTAATCCCCGCCCGCCGCAGCTCAATACCCTCTTCCACTATGGCGACACCGTATGATGCCACAACACACTCCCCTCCCACATCCAGTTGATCGAACGCGCGGGCAATCGGCACCGCACCATGCCCGTAACCGTCCGCTTTGATCACTGCCATAATTTTTGTCTGCGGTCTTACAAGCTTTCTTATGTTTATTATATTGCTGCACAAAGCATCCAAGTTAATTTTTGCATAGACCCTGTAATAGTTTTTTCTGTATTCCATCTCTACCATATTATTGTCTTCTTTCCGCAACCCCTTATTTTCTTTATTCCCCGGCCAGGCAGCAGCGCATCCCATCTAACAGATCCCCTGCCAGCATCGCGCGGCTTCCATATTTTTCCTGTGCCCATTCCCCGGCAAGCCCGTGCAAAAAAACCCCCATCCTAGCGGCAGCAAACGCCTCTTCCCCCACGCAAAGACCCGCGATTATTCCTGCAAGCACATCCCCGCTCCCACCGGTTGCCATACCGTCACATCCGGAGCGGTTGATATAGATTTCATTCCCACATGCAACCAGTGTATGTGCGTCCTTCAACACAAAAATTAGTTTATTGTTCTTTGTACACCGTTTTGCCGTATCCATAAAATGCTGCGTAATCTCCCCGACCGCAAGC
This sequence comes from uncultured Lachnospiraceae bacterium, assembly GCA_947177515.1. Lineage (GTDB taxonomy): Bacteria > Bacillota > Clostridia > Lachnospirales > Lachnospiraceae > RGIG4057. Next base: position 2,840 of record CAMWUU010000073.1, on the reverse strand, counting down.
CCTGTCAGCCGGGAAAGTTCCTTTGGATGCGGGGTGAGGATGGTATATTCCGGCAGTTGATGCGCCAGATAGGAAAGGCGCTCCTGTATGCCGCCAGTTGGTGCACATACCATATCCGCTTCTGCCGCTAAGAGATTTATCGCGTCCGCATCGAGCACCAGCGGCTTTTTTTCTGCCTTAACTGCGGCAATCAACCGCGCCATATTTTCTCCTGCATCCCCACCGGTCCCGATTCCGGGTCCGGCAAGCACGGCATCCGCCCACGCGACTTCCCGCCTGAAAAAATCTGCTTCCTCTCTTTTCTCCACAACCCCATACAGCGCCTCTGGCAGCATCCTGCGCACCACATCCACACACCCAGACGGCGAGAGCAGTTTCACCAACCCGACACCGCACTGGTACGCCGCCCTCGCCGCTAGGTATGCCGCCCCCGTAACGGATGCCGACCCCGCATAGATTAAAACCTTGCCGTAACTTCCTTTGTTGGAACGCGGCACCCGCTTTGGCAGCAGCCCCAAAAGATCCCCCGGCTCATATGTCAGATAGCAGTATTGTCCCCCTGTAAGCACCCTGCGGTTTAACTTTGGCACAAACCCCGCATCCGCCAAGAATATCTTTCCGCAGTAATACGATCCAGGATGGAGCAATTGTCCCACCTTATACTCCCCGAATGTTACTGTAACGGTTGCTTTTACCGCAGCACCAAGACATTCCCCCGTCCCCGCATGGATTCCCGATGGGATATCAATACAGAGCACTGGGACACCGGAAGTATTGATCCCTTCCATTAAAGTAAGATACTCCCCTCTAACTTCCCTCAAGAGCCCGATGCCAAAAATGCCGTCCAGTATTATATCATATGCCGAAAAATCCAGTCTTTTGCCTGTCTTTGTATATTCCGTAAAATCATATGGTTCCAGCCCACACCATCTAGCGGCCAGAAGTTCCTGTCCCGTCAGGGTACCTGGCGGCTTTTCGTCCGCCGCTAAAAGGCAAACGGATGCCCCTTTCAATTTCAACAGCCTTGCTGCCGCCACGGCATCCCCCCCGTTCCCTCCTGCACCGTATACAACAAGCACCCGCTTTCCTGAAAGGAGATTATCCCCTGCGGGCAGTCCATTTATGGAGTGTCCTGTCCCCAGTTTTTCCCATTTTTCAATTTCCTGCCCACCATATGCTTCCACCCCGTCCGGCATCCCTGCCCGGCCAAGCATAAAAGCCGCCACACCCGCAATCCGTTCTGCTGCCTTTTCCATCAACACAATGGGCGGGATACCGATTTCCTCCGATGTTCTTTTATCGATCTCCTTCATCTGCCCCGCATCCGCAACATACCTCATTGTTCCCCCGCCCTTTCCGCATCGGCCACCACAAAGGCCACTGCATATTCCTGCTCATTTGATATGGAAACATGGCAGACTGTGATCCCAAGTTCCTTTGCCCGGCTCCTTGCCTGCCCGTGCAAAAGGACATACGGTTTTCCTTTCTCATCCCGCAATACTTCAACCTGCGCTGGGGCAATCTTGCCGAATCCTGTCCCAAGCGCCTTTACCACAGCCTCCTTTGCCGCCCAATTATCCGCCGCCCTATAAGATTTCGCCCCAATCCACGCCTGCTCCTTTTTCGTGTAGACACGGTTGCGGAAGGATTTCTTTTCATATGCACGGCTCACCCGCCCAATCTTTACAATATCCGTCCCAATCCCCGCAATCATTCCTCTGTATCCCCGCCAGAAAGCTTATTGTCAAGCTCTTCCATCAGCTTTGGTCCCAACAGCGAGTGCAGGTAGGTATACATCTTCCCATCCTGCATTTCCCTTTCCTGTTTTTCCAGAACCCGCATTTTCAATTCCTCTTTCAGTTCTGCAATCTGTGCATCCAATTCCCGCATCCGCTCTTTATTGACGCGGAAACGCCCATAACAGACATGTGTGCTCTCTAACACCAGTTCCGCATTTGCCTGACGGATCTGATACGGAAGGTCGGAAAGACTGTCCTCAGTCTGTTTGAGCTGCTCATTCAGTTCCAGAATTTTTTTCTGGTTTTTATCCATCTTTTTTTGCTTTAACCGTCCCAGGACAGTTTCGTCCGCCCCCATATTTTCTACGATCTCCTGCATCATCTGCGACTTATAGCGCTTGATCCCCTTGATTTCTTCCAATTGCCGACCCTGCTGTTTTAAAAGATTGTTCAATTCCGATACACTTTTGCGTATTGCATCATTTTGCAAATGTTCTGGAAAAATTTCTAACCATTTCTCATCTAAAATCAAAAGAGGGACATTTTTATTTTGCAGGGAATGCAGGAGTTCTTCCTCCAGTTCTAAAAAATCATCCGATTTCTTGTTACGCCTCAATTTTCTCATCTCCTCTATCCGGCCTTACGTGATTTTTTGAGGCCGATTTTAACTTGTAAGAAAGCCGCATCAGGCTTTCCGATAAATGGACATTCTCCAACACAATCTCCGGCGGAAGATGTAAGTCCGTCGGCGCGAAATTCCAGAACGCCTTTATCCCGCAGGAAACCAGCTCAGCCGCAACACGCGCCGCATTTTCGCGCGGGATCGTAAGCGCAGCTATCTTAACTTCATGTCCCCGCAAAAACTCCCCGACCTCCTCCATTGGCTGCACGGCAATGCCATGGATGCTTCTTCCGATCTTTTGCGGATCAATATCAAAGATTCCACGGACAAAAAAATTGCTGCGGCCAAAATCCGTATAATTGGCAAGCGCCTGCCCGAGATTGCCCGCACCGATAATAATAACCCCCGTTTTCTGGTCAAGTCCAAGAATCTTCCCGATTTCCGTATACAAAAACTCAACATTGTACCCATAGCCCTGC
>CAMWUU010000072.1 GCA_947177515.1 uncultured Lachnospiraceae bacterium | reverse complement strand
GACGATTATTTAAACCGGTTGGAAGAGGCGAAAAAGAGGGATCATAGGAAGCTGGGAAAGGAATTGGGGCTATTTACGCTATTTGATGAGGGACCGGGATTTCCGTTCTTTCTTCCTAAAGGGCTGATATTAAAAAATCTGCTGATTGACTATTGGCGGAAGCTGCACGCAAGGGAAGGATATGTGGAAATATCGACCCCTGTTATGTTGGATCGTAAACTTTGGGAAACCTCCGGACATTGGGAGCATTACAGGGAAAGTATGTATACAACGGTAATCGATCAAATGGATTTTGCCATTAAACCGATGAACTGTCCGGGTGGTATGCTGGTATATAAGATGGAACCACATTCATACCGTGAATTTCCAATGCGTATCGGGGAATTAGGGCTGATACACCGAAACGAAAAATCCGGTACTTTGCATGGCCTGATGCGTGTTCGATGCTGCACGCAGGATGATGCCCATATTTTTATGATGCCGGGGCAGATACAGGATGAGATTAAGGGGGTTATCCGTCTGATTGATGAGGTATATACCAATTTTGGGTTTAAATATCATATGGAGCTGTCTACTAGACCGGATCATTCGATTGGTAGTGACGAGGACTGGGAAATGGCAACCGACGGTCTGAGAAATGCACTGGATGATTTGGGGCTGCCTTATGTGATAAACGAGGGGGATGGGGCATTTTATGGACCGAAAATTGATTTCCATCTCGAAGACTCACTTAAAAGAACCTGGCAATGTGGGACAATCCAGCTTGATTTTCAACTGCCGCAGCGTTTTGAGGCTGAGTATATCGGGGAGGATGGAAAACGGCATCGACCGATTATGTTACACAGGGTGGTGTTTGGTTCCATTGAGCGGTTTATGGGGATACTTATTGAACATTTTGCAGGCAAATTCCCACTGTGGCTGTCTTCGGTGCAAGTAAAAATATTACCTATATCGGATAAATATATTAGTTATGCCAAAGAAGTGGAAAGGAAGCTGGAAAAAGAGGGGATACGCTGCGAAATGGATAAGAGGGCAGAAAAAATAGGTTATAAAATACGGGCGGCAAGGTTGGAAAAGGTACCATATATGGTTATTGTGGGAGAGAGGGAGGTAGAATACAGCGAAATTTCCGTCCGTAACAGGGAGGAAGGTGACCTGGGAAGTATGTCCATTCACAGACTCCTAGAAATTCTGCGGGAGGAAGGAATTTAAGATAGGGATAGGGTGGGAGAAATAAATTATAAGATAAATGTTGTCGTAAAGATGGAAAAACAACCTGCAATCTGTTATAATAGGGGTATATGGATAATTTATCATAACAGGCTGAATGCAGGGGAGGCAAAATAATGGCAAGTGCATCAGAAAAGAAAGCAAAAGAAGAAGCAAAAGCTGCAAAGCTGGCGGCGAAACTTGGAATTACGCTGGAGGAACTGGCGGACAGGAATGTACCAGAGGTTGGATTTGATCAAAATGGGGAAAGACGCTTTGATTATGGGACGCGCAGCTTTGCCGTAACGCTTTGTGCGGTTGCACCAGGGGTAAAGTTTGGGGTATTTGAACTGAAAGAACAGAAGACTGAAAAGGCAGGGAAGAAAAACCGTGATGCGGCGGCAGGACGGAGTGGAAGTGGCAATAAGACTGCCGCAGCGGATGGTAGTAATCTAGTGTATGGAAAGATGACAAGAAGCCTTCCAAAACCAGGAAAAAATGATGATCCAGAAAGGGCAGAGGCGGCGCAGGAAGAGTTTAAAAAGATGAAAAAGGAACTGAATGCCGTAGTGAAGGTTCAGAAAAAACGTTTGGAACTGGCGCTGATGACTGGGAGATACTGGAGTACGGATGCATGGATGGAACTGTTTGGGAAACATCCAATCATGCGTTGCATGGCCTTTGCACTGGTCTGGGGGATTTATGAAAGCGGGCAGTTGGTTCAGACTTTTTGCTGCCGGGAGGATGGATTATTTTATAATATCGAAGGAAAGGAATTTTCTCTTCCAGAAGATGTGAAAATCGGTCTTGTTTACCCACTGGAATTGTCGAAAGAAGAAAGAAAGGCATGGTTGGAGCAGATATGGGAGGACAATATAAAAGAGCCTCCGATCGGGCAGCTTGACCTGAAAACTTATATCGTACACAAGCAGGAGGCAAAAAAGAAGAAGCTTGTGCGCTGTAAGGGAAAGCTGTTCCTCGATGAGGTCTTTGGTGGAAAACTGGAAAAATTTGGATGGCATCGGGGACGGATGGATGAAGAACATGACTTTTATGATATTTATTACCGTGAGGACAAAGACGCGGGGCTAAGCGTGGAGCTGCATACCTCCGGCAATACGCCATGGGACAATATGGAAATTGAACTTTATGGAGTCAGGTTTTTTGAGGCAGGAACCTTTGACTGGGAAACCCATATATACGATGAGAAAGATGAGGAGAAAGCGATTACTTTACAGGATGTTAAAGACAGGTATTTCAGTGAGGTGGTGAGGCAGATTATGGAGGCGGGAGCAGAGTCTTATTTGTGGGATGGATCGGCGGATATTGATTAGGATAAGAGGGGGCGTTTCATAGGAAATTGTTCCTATATCGAAAGAATACTAAAAGGTATAAGTTTGTGGGGGGAAGGGAGCAGGATTTTCCCTTTTTGTCGAGAGGATTGAAGCAAATAAATAATTTTCCTAATAGAGATAGCAGGAGGGCAAAAGTATAATGAATCAAAAAGAAACTAGAGTTGATAAATGGATGAATTTATTTGAACTTTTGCAATTATCCGAGGAGGAGCAAAAAGCAGCGCAGGCATATCTTAGCGGAGAAGAAGGAAGCGAAGCACTTCATAGGATTGGGTTTAAGGATCTTTCCGGCATTGATCCGAAATCGGTAACAAAGATGTTCTACGATTTGATCCGCAAGGTGGAGCGTAATGGTTTACAGCCTATAAAGGAGGAAATAGGAAGACTTTTCCAACTGTTGTTTGCGAGGGGGAAAACAACATGCCACGAAATGGTTCCAAGCCAGATTTTCCGCATTTTGGAGCCGACAGAGTGGAAGGATCCGGCGAAGATGATAGCGGTATACAGCACAAATATGGCGATGGGTTCCTATTATCCGCAAAGCTATATAATTAAATTTGTGCTAGGACTTACAGGGGGTGATCCACAGGTATTAAAACAGGCGCTTACGATGGAGGTAAGCGCGAAGCCTGAGGGAAGATTCTTCCTGCTTGCCCTCTATTTTTATAAAAAACGCCTGACAAGCTCTAAGCCGCTTCCGACGCTGGATAAGGAAGAATTGCTGATGTTCAACACATACGAGGAAATTTCTGTGATATTTTTTGGGACATTGTATTTTGGCTCCGTTGACCAGCCGCTTCTTGAAGAACTTTCAGAAGCCTTATCGAGCGGGGAGATCCCTGAGAGGTTTAAGGCGCTTGTTGGAGCGAAACTGCCGGTTCCAGAAAAGATGTTAAGGCTGACCGCTGGTTTATCGTACCTAAATTATATGTATTCGGAAAAGCTGAAAAATATTGTCCGGCTTTGTCTTCTGGCGGATTTACAGAATACATTGGAGGCACTTCTTGCAATGAGCCGGGGAATCAATATGGATATCTGTACAAGGGGCGGTTCTTACGACAAGGTTTTTGGAATTGATAGCGAGGCATATTTGAGCTGGGCTGTGAAGGGGGATCATAAGAATATTATAAGAAGACAGCTTGAGGAAAATACGGAGTGTTATCTCCGCGTGATGGATGCGATGCCGATAGGGTGGGCAAACCAGATGATGATGATTATAAAAGAGCAGAAACCGGATTTGTATCAAAATCTCGTTGATGAACGGCGGCAAAATGGCAACCATAAGGAGAAAGAAAAGCTAATTACGGCACTGGTGAAATGGGAGCCAAATCCTGATGTGGCAACGGCGTGGCTGCGCGGGGAAAGCACGTTTGAACGATTCTGCGCGGATTATGACCGGGATACGCACAAAAACTCGTATGGGGGGCATTACGAATGGGGACTTCTGTCCTGTTATTATGAGAATTATAAGGATGAGGATTTTTTCCGGCGCGTTGAAGTTTATATGTTTTTTAGGGGGCTGTCTGTCTTTTTCGAGCAGAGAATAATGAAACAGGTGGAATGGGGTTTGGATAATCTGGAGAAAGCGCGTATTCGAAAGCTGTTTGAGGAGTTAGAAATGGAAGGGCTTTCCCTGTCCATGCTGCTTTCTGTGGCTGGAATGATCAATGAATGTCTAGACAGTGAAAAAGACCAGAAAACCTTCCATAACTGCATTGAGAAATATTTTGGAAACTGCTTGGAAAAGAGGCGTGAGGAAATGGTTGATACCTTTTATCATGCGGATGTATATGGCAGGTGTGTTGGGCTGCAGGTACTCTCAAAAGATGCAGCGGGCAACAAGGTGGAAATATTAAAGTATTCGCAGGATGGTTCTAAAGTAGTGAAGCAGCAGCTTTGTGAGATCCTGTGCCGGCAGAAAGATTGGGAGGGGGATGTAAAGGAATTTCTTGCCTCGAAAAAGGCGGCGGAAAGGGAACTTGCGATCCGTGTATTGTTGGTATGGCAGGGGGCGGGGGCGGATTATAAAGAGCTGTTCACACAGGCGTTGGAGAAGGAGAAAAATGCAAAGGTGAGGGAGCTTTTGGGCAATGCCCTTGGAATGGAAAGTGATCAAAAGGAGGCAACCAGTGCGAAGAAGTTCTCCCGTCCGGAGCTTGTGAAGGAATTGCACAAGGGCGGAAAAAAGCGTGGGCTTGCGTGGGCATATAAAACGCCGTTTTCAGTGGTGCATGTAGCGGCATCAGCAGATACTTCCGGGCAAAGCATTGCAGAGGAGGAGTATTTACAAGCGCTCCTTCTGTGCTATTCCTCTGCGGATGGATGTGGGGTAAGCGAAAAAGCGGCCTTCCTGGCAGAAATCCTGGATGCGGCGGAGCTTGCCGTGTATATGAATGAGTTGTTTGAGAAGTGGATGGAGGCGGGCGCGGAGGCGAAAAAGCGCTGGGTACTCTATGCGGCGGCGATTCATGGCGGAAGTGTAATTATTGAAAAACTTTTGCGCCAGATAAAGGAATGGCCGCAGGAGGCGCGCGGCGCGATTGCATGTGAGGCAGTCAAAGCGTTAAGCTTAAATCCGCTTCCGGAGGCGCTGCTGAGTGTGGATGGAATTGCACGGAAATTTAAGTTTAAGCAGGTGCGGGCGGCAGCGGGCGAGGCGCTTGCGTTTGCGGCGGCGCAGCTTGGCATTACGCGTGAGGAACTGGAGGATCGGATCGTACCGGATCTGGGCTTTGATGGGAGCATGGAGCGGATATTTGATTACGGTGTGCGAAAATTTATTGTGACGGTCACAACGGCGCTTGAAATTGAGGTGTTTGAGGGCGTGGAAACGGATGGTGCGGATGACGGCACCCCACGCAATCTGACACGGGGGAAGAAACTGAAAACTCTCCCTGCGCCGGGAAAGAAGGATGATGAGGCGAAGGCTGCCGCTGCTTATGAGGAATTTAAGCTGATGAAAAAGCAGATGAAGACGACTGTCACGAGCCAGAAACAGCGCCTTGAAATGGCACTTTCCACGGCGCGTGAATGGGGGATAGATGCGTGGAAGCAGCTTTTTGTTAAGAATCCGATTATGCACCAATTTGCTATCGGGCTGATCTGGGGAATTTATAATGATGGCAGGCTGACGCAGAGTTTCCGCTATATGGAGGACGGCTCATTTAATACGGAGGAAGAAGATGAATTTGAATTGCCAGAGCAGGGTAAGATTGGGCTTGTGCACCCAATTGAACTAACGGAGGATTCGAGGGAGGCATGGAAGGAGCAGCTTGCGGATTATGAGATTGTGCAGCCGTTTGAACAGCTTATAAGGGCGGTTTATGTGATGACAGAGGAGGAAGCGGGCACGCAGGGGCTTACCCGTTTCCAGGGTAGGACGGTGAACGACTTAGCACTTGGCAGCAGGCTTGCGGCGCTTGGATGGTATCGGGGTTCCGTGCAGGATGCGGGCGGGTTTGACACCTATTACCGTGAGGATAAAGAGATCGGGCTTGGCGTGGAACTGCATTTTTCTGGCAGTTATGTGGGCTATTCGAATGAGGATGTCACAATTGATGACGCGAGATTTTACAAGGCGGGAACGATTGCGAGGGGAAGTTATGTGTATGATGTGGCGGATAAGGAGAAGGCACTTTTCCTGCGGGATATCCCGGCTAGATATTTCAGCGAGATTGTGTGGCAGCTAACAAAGGTGGTGATGTGAGCCTGGGAAATGTAATACATAATTTGTCCGCTGCATCCCTTCCGGAGGGGTTTTCACTTTGCAATCCTGTGTTGGGGAATTTTGTGGATCATATTAATAAGTGTTACGGGGAGATCTGCATTTCGGAAGCAGAACTAATGGACTATACAAGAATTATCGAAGGCGGGGACTTGGCAGATATGTTGTTTCGGAATTGCTCTTTAGGATGAGGGAGAAAGCAAATTTTGTTACGGTATCCGGACAATGTGGCAATCTGTCTAACCCGGAGAGGTTATACCGGGAATGTGGCTTCACTGGGGATGATGTCTGGCATGTTTTAAGGAAAAGGAAGGAATTATAAAGCAGGGATTGGATTAGAAAGAAAGTTTAGATTAGGCGGTATCGCCCCAATTAAAAGGGCGGTGCCGTCTTTTTCTGTTCTTATATAGTTTGCCATTTTGGCGGTGTAACAGTAAAATTGTTTTCACTTTATAAAATAATTTAAAACATTTATGGTGCATATCATTGACAAATAAAAAGACCCTTGATATAATTAAACCGTGAGTTTAATTATTGCAGGAGGGGAATATGGGGCGAAGAAAGAAAGAGCCTAGGGAGGTACATCGGGAAAATATAGCATCTGCGGCATCCGTACTGTTTATGGAAAAGGGAATTGCTGCAACTTCGATGGATGATATAGCGAAAGCCGCCGGATACAGCAAGGCAACCTTGTATGTATATTTTGAAAACAAAGAAGAGATTGTTGGAATTTTAGTATTGGACAGCATGAAAAAACTCTGCGGTTACATATCTTCTGCGCTCTTGCAGCAGGAAACAACTAAAGCAAAATATGATGATATCTGCCGGGGACTGGTTCAGTATCAGGAAGAATTTCCTTTTTATTTTAGAATGGTGCTGGATAAAATCAACGTTGATTTTGAGGATTTTGACAATTGGCCGGAAGAAAAGGAAACCTATCAAGTTGGGGAGGAGATCAATGAAAAGATAAAAGACTTTTTAGTATCCGGTGTCAAAAAAGGTGATTTACGCAATGATCTGGAAATTATGCCAGCCATTTTTAATTTTTGGGGTATGTTGTCCGGAATTATCTTGCTTGCTGCAAATAAAGAAGAGTACATTAAAAAGTCAATGGGGTTATCAAAGAAGCAGTTTTTGGAATATGGATTTTCTATTATTTATGATGCGATTGCGAGGAAAGAGAAATGATATATGACTGATTTTTTGGCAGTGGAAAATAAAAAAGATAGGCAGACAAAACTGACAATGAATAAATAATGAAGAAGATTGGGAGGTTTCTTAAATGATTTTATCCCGGAAAAGAATTCTATTTTGTGTGACATTCTTTCTTTTGCTAATTGGTTTGATTGTTCTTATGGTGTATCTGAAAAGTGTGGCAGACTATAAAAAGGCAGTGAAAGAAACGACTTTTAGTGAAATAAATATTTCCAGTATTCCCGATGGCATTTACATCGGGGAATATGATGTAAATTTTGTTTATGCCAAAGTGGAAGTAACAGTCCAGAACGGGGCAATTACAAAGATTGATATTTTAGAACATAAAAACGGGCGAGGAAAACCCGCAGAAATTATTGTAGACAAAATGATTGAGCAACAGAAAATAGATGTTGATGTAATATCGGGTGCGACAAATTCAAGTACTGTTATAAAAAAGGCTGTTGAGAATGCACTCGATAAATAAGGGTTGATTTTACTGCAAGAAAACCCGTTTTAGAAGCAGCAAATTTTGCTGGGGAAGGAGCCTTATCGGAACGAAAGCCGGGTGCGCGCATATAATTTTATAGAGTGAAAAACCAGGACTGTGTGCAGGTATCCGTACACAGTCCTTTGTATATGGAGGTTTTAGTATTCTATGAAATTAGCAGATTTCCTCCCGGTGGTGCTTGGCACCGGATTTACATTTTTTATGACTGTCCTGGGGGCGGCAATGGTTTTCCTGCTTGGACGGCAGATGAAACAGTCGCTGCTCAAAGGGTTTATGGGCTTTGCGGGTGGCGTGATGGTCGCCGCGTCCGTCTGGTCGCTGCTTTTGCCCGCCATTGAGGAGGCGACGGCGCAGGGCAAATCGGGTGTGATCCCGGCGGGCGGGGGGTTTTTGTTTGGTGCTGTATTTTTCCTGGCGGTGGATTATGTGCTGCAAAAACTCCATGCGCAAAAGATGGAGAAATTGCGCGCGATGGAAGGAAAAGTTGGAAGGCAGCATCTGTCAAAAAAGATGACAATGTTGTTTTTGGCAGTGACCCTGCACAATATTCCGGAGGGAATGGCAGTTGGTATGGCGTTTGCGGTGGTGGCACAGGGGAGTGAATCAGCGGGAGTAACCATGTTATCGGCGATTGCGCTGGCAGTTGGTATTGGTATCCAAAATTTTCCAGAAGGTGCTGCCATTGCGCTTCCCCTAAGGCAGGAGAATATCAGCCGGAAAAAGGCGTTTTTTTATGGCGCGCTCTCCGGTATTGTTGAGCCGGTCGCAGGTATCCTGACTGTACTGATTGCGGGTTCCATAAAGTCCGTGCTTCCCTGGATGCTTTCCTTTGCGGCGGGTGCAATGATCTATGTGGTGGTGGAGGAACTGATTCCGGAGGCGCATGTGGAGTCGGGGGTCAAGATCGGGACGATTGGCGCGCTGGTTGGCTTCCTGGCGATGATGGTGCTTGATGTGGCACTGGGATAAGGACAGGGGAGGGGGATTTAGTCCTCCCCCTCCAGTTCCGGATTGGCTGCCGGGAAAATGTTTTTTAGTAATTGTTCCGTGATAATAAGTGGCTCGCTGCTGCTTAACACCTGATCATCCGGTCCATGCTGGACAACGGTGATTTTGGTATTAAGATCTGGCAGCGGCATAACAGCGGATAGGACAGTATCGCTGACAAACATGGTTTCAAGTTCTTTTCCGTCTAACTGTACATAGCTGTATGGAGTGAAGCCTGAACCAAGGAAAAATACGGTATAGAGTGTATCATTCTGGTCTTTTTTCCCGAAAATGGACCAGAAACCACCCCCGTCTTCTTTTTTGGGTTCGGGAGTGGAAGAAAGGGTCGGATTTTGCCCCTTGCTATCTGGTTGTTCTTCTGGATTATCGTTTGCCGCACTGCTTAAAGAATCCTGGTTCCCCGAAGGGTCTGCCCAACTTGAGTTTATCCCATCTGTGCCTGCGGTATCCATATCACCTTCATTCCATTGTCCTAGGCTGTCTTCCCCGTCATCTTCCGGCAGCGGTACTTTATTCCCCGCAGTGGAGCCGAATGCGCGGATGCCGGTCAGTAAAATTGGGTCAATTCCCATTTTCATTTTGGCTGGTGCATAAGGGTTTTTTCCAGCGTAACAATTTTGTTTGCCATAGAGCATATCATACTCTAAGATCTCGAGTTCCTCCAAATAAAGGGCGGAATCTTTCTGTGTCTGGTGGAAACCGTTGATAATGCCTTCATGGATATTCAGACGGTCTAGCACATAGGAATAAAGTTGGTAAGCTTCCAGATCCTGCCGCTTTGCTTCAAGTTCAAAATTGCTCCAGATTACATACTGCGTTGCAAACAGGCTGGTACCTCCTAGGTCTTCTTCAGTCAGCTTAAAACCTGGCAGATGGTCGCCATACATTACAAGCACAGTATCTTCACCGCGGTTTTCGAGCATCTTAATCAGTTCCGCAACAAATTGATCCATTTCGTGGATCTGGTTTGTATAGTATAACAGTGGATAGTACAGGGAGGATAAATGTTCCGGCAGTGTCAGGTCAACTGCTGGATCGGTAAGCACTTCCCTATCCGGATAACTACCATGTCCCTGCACAGAAATTGTGTAAATAAAATCTGGTTCCTCCGTTGAATCAAGTGCTTTTTTAATCTCTTCCGTCAGTATGGAATCTTTTGCCCAGGCGAGCGGGGTACGGATCACATTATCCATGTATTCGACTGAGGTAAAACTGTCAAAACCAAGATTTGGGAACACAAGGTGGCGGCCATAGAATGTGCCGTCGTTATTGTGGATGGCGTGGGTGCCGTAACCACGGTTTTTCAGGACATACCCGATGCTCTCGCAGGTGGTTTCTAGCAGGATGGTTTTGTATGGGTATTCACCGGGACCAAAAAAGTCCAGGTTCATGCCTGTAATTACCTCAAATTCCGTATTGGCGGTACCCGCGCCGATGCTTGGAACATACAGGTAATCGGAGGTAAAATTTTCCATTAGTCTGTGGTAGTTCGGGATTGGGTCTTTTGTAAAGGTCGAACCAACAATGGAGGTTGGGTCAAAAAAGGATTCAAGCTGCAAAAATAGAATATTTGGGGATTCCGGAATTTCTTCTTTAGCAGGGGGTGTTTGGGTTGGCTGTGGTGTTACAGATGGCGGGAGTTCCCCAGGGGTCGGGCTTGTTGGAAAAATTTCCGGAACTGGCAGCGGGGATAGAGGACCATTTGTTCCTGTGGAGGTAACAAGCGTGCCATTTTCTATGGCTTTGACAATTTTTTGCACATATTCGTCGGAATATTTTTTTGGCTTGTCAATACCAGTGTTGAATATACCGTTGACAAAACAATATGGGAGTCCATATTTGTGGTAAGCATCCGCTAGGTTGCCAAAGTTTTCGGATAAAAGTTTCAGGCTAACCCCTACATCCGTTGCAACGATGGCGCAGGCTACCATTAGGATAAGACTCTTGGCCACGCGCAGCACTGGAAGTTTTTCCTGCTTTTTTACTTTTCGGAATAAAGCCACACAGCCCAGTATGGCAGCGATGAGCAGAGTCGCAATCAGGATAAGTTGCCAAATGGTCAGATAATGATCCCAGATCCCGATTGCGGATTGGATCATTGTAAGATCCACAAAGGTGAACGGCGTGGTACGAAATTGTAACAGGACAAAATCGGTAACGCCAATGATCACCCAAAGCAGCGAAACAATGGCATAAAAAAAGATGCGCCTGGTAAAAAAGAGTGCTGGTGCCAGGGTAATGGCGATAATCAGCATATTGTAAAGAAAAACCAGCGGGTTGGTAAATACTGCTCCAAGTGCGCGGAGAAAAGATTCGCGCGAAAAACTGTCCACCAGCAGGGCAAGCGCCGCCGCAAGGGCAAAAACCTGCGCGAAGGGGCGACGGAAAAACGGTCGGGCAAAGCGGTTTCCAAATTCTGTAAATTTCATAAACTTCCCATCCTTCCTTCGGTGTGGATCCGGCGGTGCCGGAGCCGAAATATTGCAATAAACATCTGGATTTTGCATTTGCATCAGTGGTTGCAC
>CAMWUU010000071.1 GCA_947177515.1 uncultured Lachnospiraceae bacterium | reverse complement strand
GTCGTATCCGGAATTAGAAATGGAAAAGGTTTTTGAACTATCGGTTGAGGCTGGATGGTATGCAATACAAAATGAAGGAATTGATAGAATTTTGTATTGCAAGAAAAATCCGACCAATTCTGTTTTCCCAAATATCCAGGAAATATGCTTGAAGGCTAACTAAATTTGATAGCTAGTTACTTGTTTGCGGAACAGTATTGTATTTAGAATGGTAAATGTCTGTATCGGTATAGAGGGGATTGTGGGGCGGGTTATCCTGCCCCACTGGTGTTTACGCATTCAGTTTTTTTTCTGTACAATTCAATTTTCTTATCCAATTTAACCCCATGCTCCTGTAACGGTACAATCTGCTTATCGGCTGGCAGCTCCCTTATTTTCATATGCAGGAAATCCATTACATAATCAGCACCGGATGGAATGCTGATTTTTTTGGGTCAACACAAAGACAGGTATCATTACGCATAATTGCAGGATTTAGAACATTGTACATTTATCACTTGAAATAGCAAATTTATTTTTCTATTGACAAAAATGCAGAGGGCGTGTTATCCTATTGATAGTTAGTCATAACTAACATAAGTCGGATGTGCGGATATATATTAGCATATAAATTTAATGGAGAAAGAAAAGGATATCCGTTTGGAAAAGGATGGTTTATGGGGTTGGACTTAATATCAAAAGGGAATTTACAGGATAAGGAGGAGATTTTATGGTGAAAATAATAGTGGGTATAGAAGGAATGGCCTGCGGCATGTGCGAGGCACATATTAATGAGGCGGTAAGGAACGCCTTTCCGGTTAAAAAGGTAACAAGTTCACATACAAAAAATCAGACTGTTATTATTGCGAAAGAAGACATACCGGAGCAGGAACTTAAAAATGTTGTGGCAAAAGCGGGCTATGATGTGGTATCGGTAAGCAGTGAGCCATATAAGAAGAAAGGGCTGTTTTTTGCATTCAGGGGGTGATGCTATGCGGACGCAGGTTTTTTTTGGCATTCTGATACCCTTTCTTGGGACAATGTTTGGGTCTGCCTGTGTGCTGTTTATGAAGAGGAAACTAAATCCCATGCTACAGAGGGCATTGACTGGGTTTGCGGCGGGGGTTATGGTGGCAGCCGCTATCTTTAGTCTGCTGGTTCCGGCTATGGAGCAGTCGCAGGAAAAGGGGCAGTGGGCATTTTTGCCCGCGGTGGTTGGTTTTTGGTTTGGGATCCTGTTCCTGCTGGTTTTGGATCGGTTGGTACCCCATCTGCATATGAATAGTACCAAGGCAGAAGGACCAAAAAGTAGCCTGCAAAAGACCACCATGCTGGTGCTTGCAGTGACACTCCATAATTTTCCGGAGGGTATGGCTGTGGGTGTGGTCTATGCAGGGTGGCTTTTAGGGAAGGCGGGGATTGGCGCTATGGGTGCGTTTACGCTTGCACTGGGAATTGCTATACAAAACTTTCCAGAAGGTGCGATTATCTCCATGCCTTTGCGGGCAGAGGGTATCAGCAGAAGAAAGGCATTTTTTTATGGTACGCTTTCCGGCGCAGTGGAACCGGTGGGTGCGGTACTGACCATACTTGCGGCGGGTTTTATCGTTCCCTTCCTGCCATATTTGTTAAGCTTTGCTGCAGGGGCAATGATCTACGTGGTAGTGGAGGAACTGATCCCAGAGATGTCAGAAGGAAACCATTCTAACTTGGGAACGGTTCTGTTTGCAGCGGGTTTTACGGTTATGATGGCGCTGGATGTGGCACTGGGATAAGCAAATGGACACAAATCTTAAACAAAATATAAATAAAAGTATGATAACCTTGATATACGGCGAAGAAGAAAACGCCGTATATAAGGAGGTGTCCAATGGGGGGACAAAGAACGAGGGGAGCATTCAGGCAGAAATGCATGAAAATATTAAATAAAGTCTTTTTTTTGCCGCCGCTTCCCACCCTGCTGATATCGGTTCCGTCCTACGCGCTTGTTATTTATGCACTTGCGGGGGAAAACGTGAACCCGGTGATTGCCTATATTTCGTACTTTTTCTCTGCGTATGCATTTGTTATTACAGTTACAAGGATCACCGTCGTTGTTAGTCTTATCCGGCAGGGGATAAAAGAAAATCCGTTTGTAAGCAGGATATTGGGGATTCCTTTCGTGGAACGATATTTAAAGGAGGATGCGTTCCGGGCGAAAACTGCCTTGTATCGGGGATTTGTAATTAATCTTTTATATGCGGGCATAAAGATGTTTTCAGGGATCTTTTATCATTCGGTGTGGTTTGCAACGCTGGCGGTCTATTATATTTTGCTTGCTGTTATGCGGGCATCCCTGCTTTCTTCTGTGAGGAAGGAAGAAAGGGATCAGGCTATGGAATGGAAACGGTACCGTTTATGTGGGATTATTTTGCTGTTTATGAATTTCGCATTGTCGGGGATTGTTGTTCTTGTTGTACATCAAAACAGTGGGTTTGAGTATCCTGGGATCTTGATTTATATTATGGCGATCTATGCGTTTTATGCAACGATTATGGCTGTCCGGAATGTGGTAAAATTCCGAAAGTATAAAAGCCCGGTTTTGTCAGCAGCAAAAATAATAAATCTGACGGCGGCGCTGGTGTCCATGCTTTCCCTGGAAACGGCTATGCTGACACAGTTTGGTGCTGCTGATGATCCCATGTTACGTCAGGTTATGACAGCCGCTACGGGGGCAGGCATAAGTATAATTGTACTTGGAATGGCGGTTTTTATGATTGTGTGGTCTACAAAACAGTTAAACAAAGAAAACAGGTGATTTTTCCCAAAAGTCAGAATGTCCAGTAATTTCAAGTGGTTGCGGATTTTTAGAAAAAGATCATTAGTTTTCTGGAAATTATAATGGCATGGTTAGGTTGTGGGATGCCTGACCGGGTGTGTTTTGTGTGACGGTGCACAAAAACTATGTTTAAGTTTCTATCTTTAATTGATGGAGAAATATGCGGGAGGCTCTTGAAAGAACCTGATATTTTTTCCAGACAATATAAAGTTCTGCCTCAAAAGTAGGGGAAAGCGGTCTGAAACAGAGATTGCTGTCCCCCGCTGTATTGATGAGTTTGTCCAATGCAATAACATACCCAAAGCCTTTTTTAACAAATTGCGCTGCGTTATAAATCAAATCGTAAGTTGCAACGATGTTGAGCTTGGAAATATCGGATTTTAGCCATTGAAGCATTGCTGTATTGGCTGAAGCTTGGTGGGATATGATCAGGGGCTTGTCCCATAAATCTTTTGCAAGAATGGACTCTTTTTTTGCTAATGGGCTGTCCTTTCGCATTAAAACGCCCCACAAATCATTTTGTGGAAGTTTCAGGTGGTCATACCGGCCAATATCGACTTCCCCAACTAACAGACCAAAGTCAATCAGGCCTTTATCCAGTTTTTCCATAACGCGTTCCGCATCCCCGCTGTAAATATGATAGTGGATAAGGGGATGTTTTTCCTGAAGCTTCCTTGCAGCCTGTGCCAGAAAGGAAATACTTTCGGTTTCCCCGCAGCCAATATAAATATCCCCGCTGATATTTTCGCTAGAAGATGTCAGTTCTGTTTTTGTTTTTTCCATCAGGTCAACCAGTTCTTCCGCACGTTTTCGAAGCAGCATTCCGTCCTCTGTCAGGGTGACTTTTTTGCTTCCACGGATAAGGAGCTGTTTTCCCAATTCTTCTTCCAGATCTTTTAACTGCCGAGAGAGCGGAGGCTGTGTCATATGAAGTGCCTCCGCTGCTTTTGTGATGCTTTCTTCCCTTGCGACTGCAAGGAAATACTGTAATACCCGGATATCCAAACAAAATCCCCCCTGTTAGGCTTTTGCTTTGATATTAACAGATAATCCCATACTTTTCAAGTATGGAAAATGCCATATTTAAAAAGTATGACATTTCATTCTTTATATGTATTTGATATTCTTCTTTAGCTGGTTTATGATAGAACCAGGAAAGCAAAAGACCCAAAATTGCATTGGGTGCCTGATCCTGGGGGGTGGGGCTGCATGGACGATTGCAAAAGGTAAAAGTAAACCAGGTAGAGGAAGCGGCAAAAGCGGCACAGATCACTTTAATGACGGATGAAATCCATCGTCCCGAAAAATTTGGTGACGAAACCGGGTCCATACTCTGCCGGAATAGGAAAGGAGATGTAGATTGTGACATCAAAGAAAATAACAGTAAACGATGTGATTTACTGTTTTTTGCAAGGAGCAGGAGAAAATAAGGAACGTGACGCATATGCGGATGAACTTTTTCAGGAAGCAATCCGCATTGGGATGGAACTTAATACGAAGTACCATACACCGGAGGAAATTAGGGAGATTATGGGAAGACTCACCGGAAAAAAAGTGGAGGATTCATTCCGGCTCTTTCCACCGTTCTATACAGATTTTGGGAAAAATATTACGATTGGAAAAGATGTTTTTATTAATTCAGGATGCCATTTTCAGGATCAGGGCGGGATAGAGATCGGGGATAGCGCACTGATTGGGCACAATGTTGTGTTGGCAACCATCAACCATGATCTTAATCCAAGGGAAAACCGGAAGAATCATTATGCACCAATAAAAATCGGTACCCATGTATGGATTGGTTCTAACGCAACCATATTGCCGGGGGTGACGATCGGCGATTATGCGGTGGTCGCGGCGGGAGCCGTGGTGGCACGGGATGTTCCTGCCATGACAGTGGTGGGCGGTGTTCCCGCAAAGAAAATAAAGGCCATTCAGGAAAAGGAGGTGCCATGTGAAAGAGCTGTTTAACTTTATTTTGTCTTTTTTGGTCGCAGCCATATTATCCGCCTGTGGACAGCATCCGGGGCAGAAAACACAGGCGGAAAACGGGCAGGGGAAACCGGGGATCTTAGAAGATATAAAAACCGGGGAGCAAACAGAAAATCATCCGGATAACGAAGAAGAGGAAAAAGGACAGGAGGATGGTAATAAAGTTGCAGGGGATATTTCGTTTAATTTTGAATCCAAAACGGTTTTATTAAACAGCGGGTATGAAATGCCCATATACGGGATCGGCACTTACAGCCTGACGGGGGAAACCTGTGTAGAATCCGTTACGTCGGCACTGGACAATGGTGTCCGCCTGATCGATACTGCCTATATGTATCATAATGAGGAAAGTGTGGGGGAAGCGGTCAGGAACTCCGGCATACCAAGGGAGGAAATTTTTGTAATTACCAAGCTGTATCCAAACCAGTTTTCCAACCCGGAGGCCGCGATTGAGGAGGCACTTGAAAAATTAGATATTGGTTACATTGATATGATGCTGCTCCACCATCCCGGGGAAGGGGATGTAAAAGCCTATCTGGCAATTGAAAAAGCGATAGAAGATGGAAAGATCCGTTCGGTTGGTTTATCGAACTGGTATGTGGAAGAATTGGAGGAATTTTTGCCCCAGATTAATATTACTCCCGCTTTAATCCAAAACGAAATACACCCGTATTATCAGGAAAATGATGTGATCCCATACATCCATAATCTTGGGATTGCAGTCCAGGGCTGGTATCCGCTTGGAGGCAGGGGATATACGGCAGAATTGCTTGGTAATGAGGTAATCTTACAGATTGCGGCGGCACATGGGAAATCATCGGCACAAGTTATTCTGCGCTGGAATCTGCAAAAGGGGGTGGTAGTGATCCCGGGGTCTAGTAATCCGGATCATATTCGGGAAAATACGGAATTGTTTGATTTTGAATTGACCGAGGAGGAGATGGCGCGAATCAATGCGTTAGACCGTAACGAGAAACACGATTGGTATTAAGGGGTACAACAATAGGGGATGGGTTTGGAAGAAGAACCCCTTCAAACTTCTGCTTGATGCAGTATCACAGGAGGGGCGGCGGTGGTTTAAATTTTGATTGGTTAGCCCGCATAAGCGGGCTGGGAGGATGTATATGAAAGTTCTGGCGATTAACGCAAGTGCAAGAAAAGACGGAAATACGGCGATCTTAATTAATACCGTGTTTGAAGAATTGGATAAGGCGGGGATTGAAACCGAGATGGTGCAGCTTTCTGGCAATACCATAAAACCTTGCAGGGCTTGTTGGGCTTGCAGCGGGCAGAAAAACTGTGTGCAGAAAAAGGATTTGTTTCAGGAAATCTTTGAAAAAATGACACGGGCGGACGGGATTATTCTTGGTTCACCAGTTTATACGGCTAATATTTCTGCGAATATGCAGGCATTTTTAGAACGTGCATCGGTAGTAACGGATATGAACCGGGAGGAAAATTGGTTTAGGTACAAGGTGGGTGCGGCTGTCACAGCGGCGCGCAGGGGCGGTGCGCTGAATACATTGGATGCAATGTACCATTTCTTTATGCTGCAAAACATGTTTGTGGTTGGTTCTTCTTATTGGGCAATGGCTTACGGGCAGATGCCGGGGGATGCCTGTAAGGATGAGGAAGGCCTTGATACTATGAGGAATCTTGGAAGGAATATGGTTTACCTGCTTTATGCCTTAAAGGAAAGGAAGGATAAGAATGAAAAAGGTCATTGATGTTTTGATTTCCCTTATGGTTATTTTGGTTTTGGCTGCCTGTACAAATGGTAATAGCCCCGATGGCCTAAAAGAAATTTTATCCAACGGGGAAGCTGTAAGGCTTGAAAATGAGTCAAATAAAACACAGGGTACAGAAGAGGTAGCGGATGGGCAGCAGGGGATAGGAAAGGAAAGTGATGCGGAAAAATCCGGGGATGATCTTTTAGATGGGGAGGGGATGGATGTGGATACAAAAATATTGGTGGCATATTTTTCATGTACGGGAACCACGGAACTTGTGGCAGAGTATGCAGCAGGGATTTTAGGGGCAGATCGATATGAGATTGTACCAAAAGAACCCTACACGGAGGCCGATCTGGCATATTATACCAATGGCAGGGCTGACCAGGAACAAAATGATCCGAATGCGCGTCCGGAAATTTCTGGAAGTGTGGAAAATATGGATGGATATGATATTATAATCCTTGGCTATCCGATTTGGCACGGGCAGGCACCACGTATTATAAGTACATTTTTGGAAAGTTATGATTTTTCCGGAAAAACAATTATTCCATTCTGTACTTCCCACAGCAGTGGGATTGGATCTAGTGCAGACAATCTCCATGCCCTTTGTTCCGAATCGGCAATGTGGATGGATGGAAAAAGATTTGGAGGTGAGGTTTCAAAGGAGAGCGTTGAGGAGTGGATTGTGGAATATGGTAGCGGTGCGTGGTGATATGTCACCACGCTTTTTTACGCTGTTTTCCCAGTATGCAAAAATATCAAACATGCCGCTAGGAGCATGATGAAGTTCAAGTTTTGCGGATTCGGATGCTGCCAAAAGACCAGTCAATGCAAAGCTTGCGTTTATCCCTCGTATTTATAGCCGATTCCTTTAACCGTTACGATACAGTCAAGATGCAGTTTCTTGCGCAGATTCTTGATGTAGGTATCAACCGTGCGGTCGATAATCGGATAATCCGCGCCCCATAGTTCATCCAGGATTTGTGTGCGTGTCAGCACCAGCCCCTTATGTTCCACTAAGAGTCGGAGCAAATCAATTTCCTTGGGACTGATATCAATTTTCCCGGAACTATCGTTTGCGGTGTAGCCGGAAAAATTAACCGTCACATCGCCGAAGGCCATTATCTGGAGCAGAGGGGTCTGTCCGCTGCGGCGAAGAAGCGCTGTGATCCGTTTTCCCAGCAATACCATTGAGAAAGGTTTGGTCATATAGTCGTCAGCCTGACCATCAAAACTCATAATCTGTGTGTATTCGTCTTCAAGGGCAGTCAGCATTAGGACGGGCACCTGGCTGGTCTGGCGTATTTCATTAAGGACAGCTAAACCGCTGATATGGGGCAACATAATATCAAGGACAACAAGATCGATTTTTTCTTTTTGGAAGATCTGCAATGCCTCTCGGCCATCACAGGCAGCAATAATTCTGTGTCCGGTTGCCGCAAGATATTCACAGATTGCCTCATTCGTTTTTTTGTCATCTTCAACAATAAGAAGTACTGCCATTAGTACACCTCCCGATAAGATAAGTTAAAAGCCGAATAAAACAGGCCTTGGTATAGTGTAACATGGAAATGTGGAAGGAATATGAAATTTTTTATTTCCTGAATTGCTTTCGATACTGCGACGGTGAAAATCCTTTTTGTTTATGAAAAATCCGGCTGAAATACAGCGGATTTTCATACCCGACAATATGACCGATTTCTGCGATCGGATATTTTGTTGTTTCTAATAGAACCTGCGCGTTTGTAACACGGACGGAAATAATATACTGCATTGGTGTGAGTCCGGAATATTCCCTGAAATTGCGGATGAACCAACTGATGCTCATGCCCCGGGAAGCGGCGTATTCCTTAATATTGATATCCAAATTATAATTGGCGTTAAAATATTGGGCGGCCAGATCCATCTCGCCGTCAAGAAACTCATTTTTTAATACAAGCTGTCTGGTAAGTTGCCGGTGGAGCAGGATAAGGAGATGGCGCAGCAGGATAACGAGCATTTCCTCGTAGTCCTTCCGGCATCCCTGCAATTCATAAATCATTCTTTTAAAAATTCTTTCATATTCCAGGGAAGTCCCCGAATAAAACACGCGCATATCGTCTTTTATGCCATAACTGCGCAGAATATTTTTTACGTTCCCGCCAGTAAAGTGAACCCAGTATACTTCGGTCTTGTCCGCAGCATAATATTCATATTTCTGGAATTCCTTCGGGCGGAAAATTACCATATGGCCTGCGGTGACGACGGTATCATTTTCTGCATTGTCAAAATGGAAATGGGCGGATCCAGCCGATACATAAATAATCTGGAAATCGAGTCTTCCCCTTGGCCGGTAGGTGGGCAGTTTCGGATGACGGATCAGGCGGTAAGTCCCACAGCTTCCGACAATCAGGGGTTTTGACTTGTCTTTAAAATCGATAAGCGAATTGTGTAAATATGCTGAATTTAGGTACATACGGCTACCTCCGGGAGGATTGATAATAATATTGTATCATTTTGTGCATGTTTTGTCAAATTGCGTTTATGGACTTATACACAGGAAAATTGTACAATAAATCCAGTATATAAGCGGAGAACAGAAATTCAGCCAAAATGGATGTATTGGGGGATAGGGCTGGAAGGAGAAAAAAATGTATATCTGGGGAGGTGAAAAAGATAAAATTAGGGTGCATAAGGCATGAGGGGGAACTTAAAAACAACAGAATACCGAAACTGCTGCCTGAAAGGAATTAAAAGGAGCTAAGCGGAACATTGCCCTCTTGAAAAGGAGGGGCTTTTAAAGGAATTTGCAAAACTTTAATTAGGAGGACATAAGTTATGGGGGAAAAGCAGTATTTGAAATGGTATAATAAGGTAGGATACGGTTGTGGGGATATTGCAGGCAATGTGGTGTATGCATTTCTATCCTCCTTCGTTATGATTTATCTCACTAACACCATCGGACTCTCGGCCGGGATTGTGGGTACCCTGATTGCGTTATCAAAACTCTTTGACGGTTTCACCGACATATTCTTTGGCACAATGATCGACAAAACCCGTTCTAGGCTTGGCAGGGCAAGACCATGGATGCTCTACGGCTATATCGGCTGTGCTGTAACGCTGGTTGCAATCTTTGCTGTTCCGGTAAATATTGGGACAACGGCGCAGTACGCCTGGTTTTTCATCGCATACACCCTGTTAAACGGTGTATTTTATACGGCAAATAATATTGCCTACTCTGCTCTGACCTCCCTTGTGACAAAAAACAGCAAGGAGCGGGTCCAGATGGGTTCATACCGGTTTATCTTTGCTTTTGCCACGAGCCTTTTGATCCAGTCCGTCACAGTTAATTTTGTTGCGCAACTTGGCGGCGGGGCGGCCGCATGGAGAATCGTAGCAGTAGTTTATGCGCTGCTTGGTCTTATTGTCAATACCGTATCTGCGCTGTCTGTAAAAGAACTTTCAGAAGAAGAACTTTCTGCGGGGGAGGAAAAAAAGACGGAGGAAGAAAAATATGGCCTTTTGCAGGGGTTTAAAATCCTGGTTTCAAATAAATTTTATTTGATGATCTGTGGAGTTTATATATTGCAGCAGCTCTATGGGGCGATGATCAATGCGGGGATTTATTATATGACCTATGTACTCAAAAACGAAAACCTTTATGGCGTGTTCTCGTGGGCGATCAATATTCCGCTGATTATCGCGCTGGTATTTACCCCTACATTAGTAGGACGATGGAAGGGTATGTATAAGCTGAATTTAAGAGGGTATATGATTGCTGTAATCGGAAGGCTTTTTGTTGTGGTTGCAGGGTATATGGGAAGTGTGCCGCTAATGCTTTTATTCACGGCACTTGCCGCGCTTGGGCAGGGACCGTGGCAGGGGGATATGAATGCGGTTATTGCGTCTTGTTCGGAATATACCTTTCTGACAAAGGGAAAGCGGGTGGATGGCACGATGTATTCCTGTACCTCACTCGGTGTAAAGCTTGGCGGGGGGCTTGGAACGGCGCTCGCTGGATGGTTGCTTGAGTTTAGCGGCTTTGAGGGGAAACTTGACATTCAGCCGGATTCCTGTATCAATATGCTGTATTTTATGTATTTATGGCTTCCATTGCTGCTTGATGTGATGATTATGCTGGTGCTTTCTAGGATGAAGGTGGAAGAAGCAAATGAAATATTAAGGGCAAAGCAGAATTTTGTTCTGGAAGATAGCAAAGAAAACGGGAATGGAAGCGGGGAGGGTTGAGTCAGGGGAGGAGATGCAAAAAATAAATGGATGGGAGCCATACTTCTGTAAACATTGAACCCAAGGATCGGGACAGCTATCCGGAAATTTTACAGGAACTTCTGAAAAAAGCCCGGGAGGGAAAGATTATAAGGCTGCTGTTGCAATGCCAGGAACGTCTATAAAAAACAAAAAGGAACTAAATCGAAAAATATCCGGAAGGCATTAGCGATAGAGAATATGCATTTCCAAAATGGGATGCTCTGTGATAACTGATATATGTTAAGGATAACATGATCGGAAGAATATATATCAGGTTACAGAATTTTTATATCAAACAATTTCTATTTTTAATCAGAAATGGGGGTCGCAAGCAAACGGAAGAAGTGTGCTTATGATAAGGATTATTTATATAAAGTGTTAACAGGGCTGGGTACAGGCATATAGAAATGCAATGGCATATATGGCAAACAGGCATAGATAATCTATGCCTGTTTGCTGTGTACATGATGCCCTGAATCCCAGGACTTCTATGGATGATGCATTTTTTTCTTCAAAAAGATCTAAGAGTAATAACTCATTTATGGGCAACTTTATAAAAACATGCGTTTACCGTGTACCATTGGTTCGTCGAAACCTGCTGATTTTCGCCGTATCTTAAAAAAGCTATAAAAACCCCTTGACTCTCCACCTGACTGTAATGCTACCATTACAATGTAAAGAGAGTCCATGTTTGCATTTTTCGGTTATTCTTTCGAACGGTTTTTTTGGAAAACAGGGGCAGGAGAATGCAAAAGCGGAGGGAGGCTTGACACCTGTAAAGAA
>CAMWUU010000070.1 GCA_947177515.1 uncultured Lachnospiraceae bacterium | reverse complement strand
TCATAAATCATTTCCTGTCGGATGTCAAGAGAAAAATTGCATAAATTTATGGAAAATACAAAAAATAAAAAAGCGGAAGGTTCTTTGGCGTATGCGGGACAGGAATAAAAAAGAGAGGCAGGGCATAGTTATGGAAGGGGAAATTCGGACGGATCTGGCACTTGAGGTGCAGGAACGGTTTACGGAAGATGACGTTGAAGTGAAAGGAGTGGTACTAAAAGAGGATTTCTGTGAGGATGGCAGGATGCGTGTAACCAGGGTGGAGATTTTGGACGAGCACGGAGCTGAGGTAATGAAAAAGCCAGTCGGGACATATATTACCGTGGAGGCTGCAAAACTTATTTCCGGCGGGGAGGCAGAGCGCAGGCGGGTAAGCGAGGAGGTCGGCAGGCAACTGGGTCTTTTGTGCGGGGACAAAATAATGTGTGGGGATAAAAAACAGCATCAGGTTCTAGTAACCGGGCTTGGCAACCGTGAGGTAACCCCGGACTCATTAGGTCCCCTTGTGACCGACCAGCTTTTTGTAACGCGCCATCTTATAATGGAATACGGGGAAGGCTTCCTCAATAAGCAGCTTGAAAAAAACAAGGACGGGGTGGAAATTGCCCTAAGTGCAGTAGCACCAGGAGTTATGGGACAGACCGGGATGGAAGCAGCAGAAATATTGCAGGGAATTGTAAAACGTATACGACCCGATTTAGTCCTGGTGGTTGACGCGCTTGCAGCAAGGAGTGTGGAACGCCTGAATACAACTGTCCAATTAACGGATACCGGGATCTGTCCGGGGGCAGGAATTGGAAATAACAGACAATCATTAAATAAGGAAAGCATCGGCTGTCCGGTTGTCGCCATCGGCGTGCCAACCGTAGTGGATGCGGTGACCATTGTGCGTGATTCGATGGAAGGACTATTAAAGGAACAGGGCTATAACCGCAAGGAGATTGGCCTTTTTTTGCAGGGTGTTGAGGGAATGCGCAAGGTAAATACCATGTTTGTTACACCGAAATCGATTGATGAGGAAATCCACCAGATGAGCCGGACAATCTCGGAGGCGATTAATTACTGCTTTTTTGATCTTTGAAATGGGGGAAAGATATGAGGCGGAGGCAGAAGGAAAAATGGAAAAAAATATTTGTCCTTGCCTGCGGCACGGTGGTTCTGATTTTTGGGCTGCGCGCGCTTGGCGGGCTGGCGCGCTCCCTCTGGCAGCAGCTTGTCCCGCGGGATGCACCGCTTATCAGGCAGATTGGGGAAAGATTTTTATTAAATGATCGGGCGCTGTTTTCCTATCTTCGTTTCCATGAGGAGGAACGGGGACCGTTCCGTTTTATCTCTGAACATATCTTAAGCCATAGCCGTTATGTAATTGCAAAAGAAGAGGGGGATGAAAAAAAGGTGATATCAGGGAATGAGGAAGATTGGGAGGGAAATTTTTTAAATAAAACGGAAAGCAAACTGGAGGTAGGAGAAATGACGGAGGATAGGGGAGAAGAGGGGGAAGGAGAGGAAGGAAAGAAAGAGGACATAGGAGAGAATATAGCGGGAGGAATGGACTGGCAGGAAACCGGGGAAGGAAAAAAGGATGGGGAGTTTTCCGTATCGGTGACAGAAGGATTGTTGGAAAGTGTGATGTCGGAGAATGCGGCTTATGGGAATTATCTTCCGGTTTCCTATGCGAAGGGAGAGGTGATTCCAGCCACGGTACCACCATTGACAGAGGAGGTTATACCGGAAAAAAGCGGGATTGCAGCAAAACTTTTAATTGAAAATAATTACAGTATGCCAAAACTTGCAGATCCCGATTATTTAATTTCTACTTATTACATAGTGGATTCTGTTACAAGTACGCTGCCGGAGCTTTTTGACGGGGAAGCGCTCCTCTCCAAAAACCTTGCAATTGACCCGGTACCGGAAGGAGGATATCAGATTTTAATCTACCATACCCATGCCTCGGAAGCTTATGTGGACAGCAAAAGTGGGGAAGTGATGGATACGGTCAGGGGACCGGGGGAGGCATTGGCTGAGTATCTGCGCGGCTATGGATATACGGTTTATCACGATATGACAGCTTACGACCAAAAGGATGGCAAGGACAACCGCAACCAGGCTTACAGCACGGCAAGACCCCAGATCGAAGCATTTTTGGAGGAACATCCGGAGGTTTTGGTTGTGATTGACCTGCACCGTGACGGGGGAGCGAAACGCGTAGCGACGGTGAATGGGAAAAAGACGGCGCAGGTAATGCTGTTTAACGGACTTTGCCGCAATGCTTCGGGGCCAATTGATTATCTGGATAACGAAAATCTTGTCGGAAACCTTGCGTTCAGCCTTCAGACCAATTTAGTTGGCCGGGTGCTCTATCCAAACCTGATGTTTCGGATTTATCTGAAAAATTACCGTTACAATCAGCATTTTAGGGAGCGCTGCATGTTGATTGAACTGGGAACCGACCAGAATACGGTAGAGGAAGCTTACAACGCGATAGAGCCGTTGGCGCATGTTTTGGATACCGTGCTGAGAGGGGAGTAAAAAGAGTACGAAGAAAAAAATTTACAAAGCGCTTGTTTTATGTTACAATTACCGTGACCGGAAATATGTGGATGCCGCTGCTAAAACAGCGGCATCCGTAAAAGACTGCGATATGGGGCAGGAAAGGTGCGTGTGGTTTATGGCTCCCCGCATTCCGGGAATAAAGAAGTGGGTTTGTGTTATGTAAGACCCGCAGAAATGAGGAAGTACGTGATGGATCAGAACAGGATACGAAATTTTTGTATTATCGCACATATAGACCATGGGAAGTCGACACTGGCGGACCGCATTATAGAAAAGACGGGGCTTTTGACCAGTCGTGAGATGCAGGCCCAGGTACTTGACAACATGGAACTAGAGAGGGAGAGGGGCATAACGATAAAGGCGCAGACTGTGCGGACGGTATACAAGGCGAAGGATGGGGAGGAATATATCTTCAACCTGATTGACACGCCGGGGCATGTGGATTTTAATTATGAGGTTTCGCGCTCCCTTGCAGCCTGCGAGGGCGCGCTGCTTGTCGTGGATGCGGCACAGGGAATCGAGGCACAGACACTTGCAAATGTTTATCTGGCACTTGACCACAACCTGGACATTGTCCCGGTCATCAACAAGATTGACCTGCCAAGTGCCGATCCGGAGCGCGTAAAAGCCGAGATTGAGGATGTAATCGGCCTGCCTGCGCAGGACGCGCCGCTGATCTCTGCTAAGACTGGTGTGAATATTGAGGATGTGCTGGAAGCTGTCGTACACAAGATTCCGGCTCCCGGTGGAAGTGAAAATCATCCGCTTAAAGCGCTGATTTTTGACTCGGTGTATGACCCTTACAAGGGCGTGATTATATTCTGCCGGATTATGGAAGGAACAGTAAAAAAAGGAACCCCGATCCGGATGATGGCGACCGGGGCGACGGCTGAGGTCGTGGAACTTGGTACTTTTGCGCCGGGGCAGTTTCTGCCATGTGACAAGCTTTCGGCGGGAATGGTCGGTTACCTGACAGCAAGCCTGAAAAATGTGAAGGACACCCGCGTTGGTGATACGGTTACGAATGCGCAGGAGCCTTGCAGCGAACCGCTGCCGGGATATAAGAAGGTCAATTCCATGGTTTACTGTGGCATGTATCCGGCGGATGGGGCGAAATACCCGGATTTGCGCGATGCCCTGGAAAAACTTCAGCTAAATGATGCGGCGCTTAAATTTGAGCCGGAAAATTCCGTGGCGCTTGGCTTTGGTTTCCGCTGTGGGTTTTTAGGGCTTTTGCATCTTGAAATAATACAGGAGCGCTTAGAGAGGGAGTACAATCTTGATTTGGTGACAACGGCACCGAGTGTAATCTATAAGATACACAAAACGGATGGGGATGTTATAGATATTACCAACCCGTCAAATCTCCCGGATCCGTCGGAGGTCGATTATATGGAAGAGCCGATTGTAAGCGCGGAGATTATGGTTACAACGGAGTTTGTCGGGGCGATAATGAAACTCTGCCAGGAGAGGCGGGGCAATTACCTTGGGATGGAATATATGGAAACAACGCGCGCCCTGTTAAAGTATGAGCTTCCGTTAAATGAGATTATCTATGATTTCTTTGACGCGCTTAAGTCGCGTTCAAAGGGATATGCTTCTTTTGATTATGAGTTAAAGGGCTATGAGCGGGCAGAACTTGTAAAACTTGATATATTAATTAATAAGGAGGAAGTTGACGCGCTTTCCTTTATTGTGCCGGAGGCGACTGCTTACGAGCGGGGGCGCAGGATGTGCGAGAAGTTGAAGGCGGAGATCCCGCGTCAGCTTTTTGAAATCCCGATCCAGGCGGCAATCGGCAGCAAGGTGATCGCGAGGGAAACCGTTAAGGCCATGCGCAAGGATGTGCTTGCAAAATGCTACGGCGGCGATATCACACGCAAGAAGAAGCTGTTGGAGAAACAGAAGGAAGGAAAGAAACGTATGCGCCAGGTCGGGAATGTGGAGATCCCACAGAAGGCTTTTATGAGTGTATTAAAGCTGGATGAAGATTAATTAGGCGTTTTTGTATTATATGGCAGGGAAATAATGGAAAAAGAACAAAAAAAACTTGCTGTGTATGTGCATATCCCCTTCTGTGCTAAAAAATGCGGTTACTGTGATTTTTTGTCGGCTCCGGCAACCGGACAGGTAAGGGAAGCATATATTAGGGCGTTAAGGCAGGAGATTTCGGCATTTGCAGAGAGGAACAGGAAAGCATTATTGGACTATTATGTCTGCTCGGTCTTTTTCGGGGGCGGGACTCCCTCCCTGCTTTTTGAGGGGGTGCTTGGCGGGATTCTCGGATTGCTGCGTGAAAAACTGATTTTCCGGGAGGATGCGGAGATTACAGTAGAGTGCAACCCCAACACGCTTACTACAAAAAAACTTTCCAGTTACCAAAGAGATGGGGTCAACCGGCTCAGCATCGGTTTGCAGTCCGCGGATAACCGGGAGCTTGCCCTGTTAGGGAGAATCCATACCTTTGAGGATTTCCTTCTTAGTTACCGGATGGCCAGAGAGGCCGGGTTTTCAAATATCAATATTGATATTATGGCCGCCCTGCCAGGACAGACCATGGATTCTTACGCAAAAACGCTTGGGACTGTAGTAAAGCTTAAGCCGGAGCATATTTCGGCGTACAGCCTGATTATTGAGGAGGGAACGCCGTTTTATGAGCGCTATGGCGAAAGGGATTTTGGGGGACTGGATGGAAAGCCTTCCGACGAATGTCTGCCGGATGAGGAAACGGAGCGGGCAATGTACCAGCTTACAGGGGAAATACTTGGTGAGGCAGGATATTCGCGCTATGAGATATCAAATTATGCCAGGGAAGGGAAGGAATGCAGGCATAATATCTGTTACTGGAACCGGACACAGTATCTTGGGTTTGGGCTTGGTGCAGCTTCTTTTTTTGATGGCTGCCGCTATTGCAATGTGGGGGATCTGACAAGCTATATGGAGATGGCAGCGTGTGGAAAGCCTGTTTGCAAAAAGATTACCCGGCTATCGAAAAAGGACAGTATGGAAGAATTTATGTTTCTCGGGCTGCGCATGATGTGTGGTGTGTCAGAGTCCGACTTTTCCCGTCAGTTCGGAATGGGACTTTTTGAGGTCTATGGGGAAGTCCTAAAAAAGCATGTTTCCCTCGGACTGATCAAAGTGCGGGATGGCAGGGTATCTTTGACCGAGCGGGGAATTGATGTGAGTAATGCGGTTTTTTGTGATTTTTTGCTGGATGGATGAGGTGCAGGATGAGAAGGATAAAAGGAATCATGATGATTGCCCTTGCGGGATGGCTTGCGGTTGGGATGGTACCGGGGTCATTGCCGGCTTATCAGGGTGTGCTATCGGTATATGCAGAATCCAATTCGCTTAACAAAACAGAAATTACCATTAGCAAGGGGGAAAGTTTTACCTTGCAGGTGCGTGGGGAGTATGGGACAGTAACATGGGGTGTAGATAACAAAAAGATTGCGGCTGTGTCAGATGAGGGTGTGATCCATGGAGTTTCTGCGGGGGAAACGTTTGTTTATGCCATAGTGGACGGCGTGAGATATCCATGTTCGGTGACTGTGGAAACCCCGAAACTAAATAAAACAAAATTAACGGCACGTTTGGGGAATACCTATCAGCTTTCGGTATCCGGAACAAAACGGAAAGTTTCTTACCGCAGTTCGGATGCAGGTATCGTGAAGGTTTCGTCCAAGGGCAAAATGACATTTTTAAAGCCGGGAAGCGCGACTGTGACAGCGACAATCGGAAGCAGCCGTCTTTCGTGCAAGGTGAATGTATCCCGACCGTCGCTCTCTGTTCCCGACCTTGCATCCGGACAGGAGGGTAGTGTCGACTTAAAAGGGAAGACTTATAAGAATATATCATTTGAAAGCAGTGCCCCAGCGGTACTTTTTGTGGATGAAAAGGGAAAACTTACCGCGGGGAAGCCGGGGAGCGCACAGATTACCGTGAGGATTGCGGATTACGAATGGAAGAAAAAGGTGGAAGTAACCAATTCGCTTCCAACTGCGGTCCGATATGGAGTCTATGAGGGGCTGAATGGGCAGGAGGCAGAACTGGCAAAAAAAGCACATACGATATTTTCTTCAGTTATAGAGGAAGGGATGACGGAAATAGAGAAGATTGCGGCTCTGCATGATTATATTGTGTTGAATACTGCCTATGATACAACTTACACCAGGTATTCCATACAGGATACCCTGTTTGATGGTACGGCAGTTTGTCAGGGTTATGCGGAAACAATGAAGCTTTTTCTTGATGCGCTCGGCATAGAAAACCAGCTTATTTACGGGACAGGTGCGGGAATATCCCATGTGTGGAATTTAATTTGTCTGGATGGGGACTGGTACCATATGGATGTGACGTGGGATGACCCGCTTCTTGATGGGAAGGACATGCCGGGGAAAGTACATTATGAGTATTTTATGGTGCCGGATGCGGTGATGGCAAAAGAACATATCTGGAAGCGGGCGGATTATCCGAAGGCGGACGGCGGCAAATATGGGGATTTTATAAAGAACAAACTGGAGGATGAGGCAAAAAAGGAGGGGCTGTTTGCCCGTACAGAGGAAGAACTGATTGACCTTATGGTTCAAAAGACTAAACCTGGACGGACTGAACTTATGGTTCTTTATGCCGGGGATAACGAAAACCTAAATGCCATGCTCCAGAGGGTGGTAAATGCGTTAGCGGGAGCTAACATCGGAAAGAAAACTTCCATTTCCTACAGCATTGCCCAGGTCGGGGAGTATATACAATTTATGTTTGAAGTTGAACTTTTATAAAAAATCCAGCGGCTGCCCATAGTATGGGGGCCGCTAGATTTTATGAAAAATTTAGAAATAAGTGTTGACAAACGGATGAGTAAGTGATATTTTATGTATAGATGTTAGCACTCCAACGAAACGAGTGCTAACAATCCGGAAAGAGCAGGCTCAGGTAACCAAAAAGGCTGGTGTTTGGATGGAATTAGATGAAAGAAAATTGAAAATACTAAAAGCAATTATCTCTAATTATCTTGAAACTGGCGAGCCGGTTGGTTCAAGAACCATTTCTAGGTACACGGACTTGAATTTAAGTTCCGCGACCATCCGCAATGAGATGGCGGATTTGGAGGAAATGGGTTATATCGTACAGCCGCACACCTCGGCGGGGCGTATCCCGTCGGATAAGGGCTACCGGCTTTATGTGGATGCGATGCTGTGCGAGAAAGAGAAAGAAGTCGAGAGCATGAAGGAAATGCTGCTTGAAAAGGCGGATAAGCTGGAAACCTTGTTAAAGCAGGCAGCGAAAGTCCTAGCGGTGAACACGAATTACACAACGATGATTACTGGACCGCAGTACCGCAGCAAGAAAGTGAAACTCATACAGCTTTCCGAGGTGGATGAAACGCAGCTTCTCTGCGTGATTGTCCTTGAGGGCAATGTTGTAAAGAACAGAATCATCCCATTGCGTGAGCCGCTCGGCAAGGAAACCGTGCTCAAACTTAATATCCTGCTTAACACCTGCCTGCAGGGACTTAACCTGACAGAGATTAATCTTCCACTGATCCAGAAGATGAAGGAACAGGCAGAAGAGTACAGCATGGTGGTCAGTGATATCCTGGATGCGATTTCCCAGGCGGTCGGCGAGGAAGGTGATGTTGAGATTTTTACAAGCGGCGCGACGAATATTTTAAAATATCCGGAACTTAATGATACGCAGAAGGCAACAAATCTTTTGTACGCCCTTGAGGAAAAGCAGCAGCTTGGTGAGCTGATTGCGGGACTTCCGGCAGAAACGGGGGAACAGCATGGGATACAGGTATATATCGGGGAGGAAACACCGTTAGAGTCCATGAAGGATTGTGCTGTGGTAACCGCAACCTACCGTATTGAGGAGGGGGTCTATGGAAAGGTAGGTATCATCGGACCTAAGCGGATGGACTACGAAAAAGTAGTGGCTTCCTTGCAGAGCCTGATGAACCAGCTCGACGGAATATTTAAAAAGTAAGAGGCTGGATGCGGGATTTAAGGCAGAAGGCCATGACAGCATCCGCCCTTTTGGTGTATGGGGCATTGGTACTAGGAGGTTGGATGCGGGATTTAAAATAGAAAGGTGATGATGACGTGGCGGATAGTATAGAGGAAAAGGAGCTTTTTGAAGAGGCAGCAGAAAACGGTGGCGCTATGCAAGAAGAAAATGTGGAAACGCAGGAGGAAACGGATAGCGAAACCGCGGAAGAAAGCAGTGAAGGTCAGGATGCGGAAGAAAGCGGTGGGCAGACGGCAGGGGAAGAGGAGGACTTGTCTGAGGAAGATACCGCAGAGGATGGCAATGTGCCGAAAGAGCGGAAATCTTTTTTTAAGAAAAAGGAAAAGAAAGACAAGAGAGATGAAAAAATTGAGGAATTAAACGACCGCTTAATCCGACAGATGGCAGAATTTGACAATTTTCGGAAGCGTACCGAGAAAGAGAAGTCACAGATGTTTGAGATCGGAGCAAAGGATATTGTTGAGAAAATCCTCCCCGTCGTAGATAATTTTGAGCGCGGGCTTGCAACCGTCCCGGAGGCAGAGAAGGAAAGCGCGTTCGTGCAGGGGATTGAACTGGTTTACAAGCAGCTAATGAAAGCCCTTGAGGATGCAGGAGTTAAGCCGATTGAAGCAGTAGGTAAGGAGTTTGACCCGAATTTCCACAATGCGGTAATGCATGCGGAGGATGAAAATTTCGGTGAGAATATTGTGGCGGAGGAGTTCCAGAAAGGCTATATGTACCGGGAGTCCGTTGTAAGGCACAGTATGGTAAAGGTTGCAAATTAATAAAAATGAATCAATGGATATAATAATGTTATAATGTGATACCACAGACCGTGGTATATAGGAAAAAGTTAGCATTGCGTTGAACACAAATTTAAATTAAAGACGCTATATTACATCGGAGATGGCCTGTTACATTATAGATATATTATATAAGAAATATACTATATCGGATATGCATTACATGAAAGATGTAAAGGCATCAATGGCGTAAACATTTTATATCAGGAGGAATGAATTATGGGCAAGATTATTGGTATTGACTTAGGTACTACAAATTCCTGTGTAGCGGTGATGGAAGGTGGGAAACCGGTTGTAATCGCGAACACAGAGGGGGCGAGGACGACACCGTCCGTTGTGGCTTTCACAAAGACGGGCGAGAGAATTGTCGGCGATTCTGCAAAGCGCCAGGCCGTAACGAACGCTGACAAGACGATTTCCTCAATCAAGAGGCATATGGGTACAGATTTCCGCGTGACAATTGATGATAAGAAATTCTCCCCGCAGGAAATTTCCTCAATGATTTTGCAGAAATTAAAAGCGGATGCGGAAGGGTATCTTGGCGAGAAGGTAACGGAAGCAGTTATCACTGTGCCAGCATACTTTAACGACGCACAGAGGCAGGCAACCAAGGATGCGGGTAAGATTGCAGGTCTTGATGTAAAGCGTATTATCAATGAGCCGACGGCGGCAGCGCTCGCTTACGGTCTTGATAATGAGCGCGAGCAGAAGATTATGGTTTACGACCTTGGCGGCGGCACATTCGACGTTTCCATTATTGAGATCGGTGATGGTGTAATCGAAGTTCTGGCAACCGCAGGTGATAACCGTCTTGGCGGCGATGATTTCGATGACAAACTTACAAGATATTTTATTGAGGAGTTCAGGAAAGCAGAGGGTGTCGACCTTTCTACTGACAAGATGGCTCTTCAGAGATTAAAGGAGGCAGCGGAGAAGGCGAAGAAAGAACTTTCTTCTGCGACCACCACAAACGTAAACCTTCCGTTTATCACAGCAACGGCGGAGGGACCGAAGCATTTTGATATGAATTTAACCAGGGCAAAGTTTGATGAACTTACGCATGAGTTGGTGGAGCGCACGGCAGGTCCAGTACAGAACGCGCTGCGCGATGCGGGACTTTCTACTTCGGAACTTGGCAAGGTGCTTTTGGTTGGTGGTTCCACCAGAATTCCGGCTGTGCAGGATAAAGTAAAACAGCTTACCGGACATGAGCCTTCTAAAACCCTGAACCCGGATGAGTGTGTGGCAATCGGGGCATCCATCCAGGGTGGCAAGCTTGCAGGCGATGCGGGCGCGGGCGATATCCTGCTGCTTGATGTTACCCCGCTCACTCTTTCCATCGAAACGATGGGCGGTGTTGCAACCCATTTGATCGAGCGCAATACCACTATTCCGACCAGGAAGAGCCAGGTATTCTCGACCGCTGCGGATAACCAGGAAGCGGTGGATATCAATGTCGTACAGGGTGAGCGCCAGTTTGCAAAGGATAATAAGAGTCTTGGCCAGTTCCGTCTGGATGGGATTCCGCCGGCAAGACGCGGTGTACCACAGATTGAGGTTACGTTTGATATCGATGCAAACGGTATTGTAAATGTGTCCGCAAAGGATCTTGGCACTGGCAGGGAACAGCATATTACGATTACCGCAGGATCGAATCTTTCAGAGGCGGATATTGAGAAAGCCGTAAAGGAAGCTGCGGAGTACGAAGCGCAGGATAAGAAGCGCAAGGAGGCCGTCGAGGTACGCAATGACGCGGATTCAATGGTATTCCAGACGGAGAAGGCACTCTCCGAGGTAGGCGATAAGCTTTCTGATTCCGATAAGTCGGAAGTTCAGGCAAACCTGACGCACCTAAAGGAACTGATTGAGAAGACGAACCCGGAAGTTATGTCCGAGGGCGAGGTGGAAGATATTAGAGCGGCGAAAGAGAAGCTGATGGTTTCTGCGCAGGCACTCTTCCAGAAGATGTATGAGCAGAGCCAGGGCGCTGCGGGCGCGCAGGGTGCGGGACCTGATATGGGCGGCGCAGGCTTTAGCGGCGCACAGGGAGCAGGACCAGCCGATGATGTTGTTGACGGAGATTACCGCGAAGTTTAACAAAAAAGTCTGGAAGTGCATTTCTTTCGAACTTATCACCCGGGTGTGGGAGAAATTTCACATCCGGGTTTTCATGATATCAGCATATCCCCGGAAAGTACAGGAAAGGATTTTATGGGAGCAAAGCGGACAGAAAATCCTTTCGGGGAAAGGGTACTGGAGGGGATATGCGGAACTTAAAACAGCATATCCCCGGAAAGTACAGGAAAGGATTTTATGGGAGCAAAGCGGACAGAA
>CAMWUU010000069.1 GCA_947177515.1 uncultured Lachnospiraceae bacterium | reverse complement strand
GTGTGAATACCTGATATTTTTTCCAAATGATATACATTTTGGTTTCAAGCCGTGGAAAAAGAGGGCGGAAACACAGGCTGCTGTCATTGCCTGTATTCATTAAACGCTCGAAGGTTAGCATACAGCCGAGTCCCTCTTCCACAAATACGCCGCCGTTGTAACAAAGATTGATTGTGCCGCTTAGATTTAACTGATCCGTTTTTTCCCCACACCACCGTGCAATATCAAATTTCATACCCTGCTCGGAACAAATCAGATCTATTCCAAGCAAATCTTCAAAAACGATCTCTGTTTTTTCTGCCAGCGGATGATTTTTTCGGATTGCAAGCCCCCATATGTCTGCCCCTGGTATTTCAATATAGTTGTATTTTTCAAGATTCGGCGGCTCTACGATAAAAGCAAAGTCAATCAGCCCCCTGTCCAAACGTTCCACTACCTGTTCCGTATTTCCGCTTGTAAGATGGTAACGGAAACGGGGATAGACTTCCCTGAAATCCTTAATTACCCGTGCCAAGTATTTTATCTGATGTGATTCTGCACATCCTATATGAACTTCTCCCCCGGTAATGTTATTCAGTTCCCGAAATTCATCCGTAGTTTTATCCACCATTGCGAGTATATCTTCCGCCCGCTTTCGCAGCAGCATTCCCTCGTCTGTCAGGCTGACGCTGGTACTGCCCCTGCGAAACAGTTTTTTTCCGAGTTCGGATTCCAGTTCTTTCATTTGTTTTGATAAAGTAGGCTGGGAAACATGAAGTGTTTCCGCCGCACGGGACATATTATTTTCCCTTGCAATTTCTAAAAAATAGCGCAGAACGCGAATTTCCATATGCTCCTCCCTGCTGTTTTTATAGAGTGTGTTTAATAAATGCGTTCTTTGGTTGGCAAGAACGATTTTTCAAACACATTCTAGTATAGCACAGTCGAGATATTCTTATCAAGAATAACGTGATATGAATTATAAGTATTAGACATACTAAAAAATATCCGTATAATAGCAAGTGTAGGAGGTGCAGAGAATGTCAGAGGCATCAGATACAATGGGAATCCTGCATCAGAATCTGATTGACGCAGGTTGCAGCGAAGATTTAATCCGAACCTGCATGGAGTTTGCAAAAGAAAATAAGTGGAACTGTCTTTTGCCTTTGCTTTCCAAGCAGAGAATCCATCTGCTAGACTCGGTGCATGACGGACAAAGGCAGATAGACTGTCTTGATTTCTTAGTTTACACAATTAACAAAAAACATATTTAAATCGGAGGTATCGAACAATGGAAGCAAAATTGAATCAGGTCAAGGAACTGAACCTTGTACAGGAATGGGATAAGACTTTCCCCAAAAGTGACAAAGTGGATCACTGCAAGGTTACTTTCCATAACCGCTTTGGAATCACTTTGGCGGCAGATATGTATATGCCAAAGAACGCAGAAGGCAGACTGCCCGCTATCGCCGTATGCGGTCCTTTTGGCGCAGTCAAGGAGCAGGCGGCAGGTCTGTATGCACAGACAATGGCAAAGAGGGGTTTTCTGACGATTGCATTTGACCCATCCTATACAGGAGAAAGTGGCGGCGAGCCTCGTTACATGGCATCCCCCGACATCAACACGGAGGATTTCATGGCAGCGGTGGATTTTCTTTCATTACAGGATAATGTTGATCCAAAGAAAATCGGCATAATTGGAATCTGTGGATGGGGCGGCATGGCAATCAATGCGGCGGCGCTTGATACCCGTGTCAAAGCAACGGTTGCGTCTACGATGTATGATATGAGCCGTGTTAATGCCAATGGATATTTTGACAGCGAAAACAGCGAGGAAGCCCGCTACGAGAAACGCAAGGCAATGAATGCGCAGCGGCTTGAGGATTATAAAAACGGCACATATGCCCTCGGCGGTGGTGTGGCGGATCCCATGCCGGAAGATGCCCCGCAGTATTTTCTGGACTATCATGCTTACTATAAAACAGAGCGCGGCTATCACCCCCGTTCCTTAAATTCTAACGGCGGCTGGAATGTAATCGGCTGTCAGTCCTTCATGAATATGCCGATTCTTCATTACAGCAATGAAATCCGCAGTGCGGTAATGGTACTTCATGGGGATAAGGCGCATTCCTGCTATTTCGGCAAGGATGCCTATGCTGCTATGATTGACGGAAATAAATATCAGGATAACAAGGAGTTAGTGCTTGTTTCAGGGGCGAGCCATACAGATTTGTATGACCAGACAGATATTATTCCGTTTGATAAGTTGGAGAAATTCTTTAATGAGAACCTGAAATAAGTAAATGTACCGGGGAAAATCAATATGCGTATTCTTGTGTTAAACGGAAGCCCCCGTCCAAAGGGCAATACAAAACAAATGATTGAATCGTTTCAGGAAGGGGCACAAGCCGCCGGTCACCAGGTAGATGTGGCTGATGTGTGCCGGATGAAAATCGGAGGCTGTCTTGCCTGTGAATACTGCCATAGCAAAGGAAACGGCATCTGCATTCAAAAAGATGATATGCAGACCATTTATAGTCTGTTGAAAGATGCAGAAATGCTTGTGATCGCTTCTCCGATTTATTATCACGGCATATCCGGGCAGCTTAAATGCGTATTGGACAGATTCTATTCTGCCGCCTATCCTAAAAGACCGAAAAATCTGAAAAAGGCTGCGATGATTTTAAGTTCGGGTGACGCTGATATGTATGACGGAGCAATGTTTTCGTATCGGGGCGATTTTCTCAATTATCTTGGACTGGAGGATATGGGGGTATTTACCGCTCACAAAGATCAAAATGGTTCACCCGAAAAACTTGCGGAACTCAGAAATTTTGGCATGTCACTTTAATGTATAACACATGGAAAGGAAATCAAATTATGTTAGGAAACTTCACTTACTGCAATCCCACAAAACTCTACTTTGGACAAAATGCTTTGGATGGTCTGAATGAAGAACTGCCCAAATACGGGAAAAATGTATTGCTGGTTTATGGCGGCGGATCGATCAAAAAGAACGGTATTTATGATAAAGTTATCGATATTCTCAAAGCAAACAAAAAAGAGATTTACGAAGATGCGGGAGTTATGCCCAACCCTACCGTCGATAAATTAAATGAAGGCATAGAGCGGGCGAAAGCGGCAAAAGCCGACCTGATCCTTGCTGTGGGCGGCGGGTCGGTGTGCGACTATGCGAAAGCCGTTTCGGTGTCGGTAAACTGTAACGACGATGCATGGGATAAATATTTTATCCGCTTTGAAGATGTTACCTGCGATATCATTCCCGTCGGCTGTGTGCTTACAATGGTGGGAACCGGCAGCGAAATGAATGGCGGCTCTGTTATTACAAATCATGAACAAAAGCTTAAGATTGGACATGTTTTCGGGGAAAAGGTATTCCCAAAGTTTTCGGTGCTCAATCCTGAATTTACTTATACATTACCGAAATATCAGATGGTGTCGGGCATATATGATATTATGTCACATATTTTGGAACAGTATTTTTCGGGAACAGACGACAATACCAGCGACTATATTATGGAAGGATTATTGCGTTCCCTTATTCACAGCGCTAATATTGCGGTTGAAAAGCCGACTGATTACGAAGCACGCTCCAATATTATGTGGATTGCGACTTGGGCTCTTAATACGCTTGTAGCCAAAGGAAAAACCACGGATTGGATGGTGCATATGCTTGGGCAGGCTGTAGCCGCATATACAGACGCTACACATGGAATGACGCTTGCGGCTGTTTCCATGCCATATTACCGTTATATTTTGTCTTATGGG
Organism: uncultured Lachnospiraceae bacterium; assembly: GCA_947177515.1. Classification (GTDB taxonomy): domain Bacteria; phylum Bacillota; class Clostridia; order Lachnospirales; family Lachnospiraceae; genus RGIG4057. The sequence continues at coordinate 7,988 of CAMWUU010000069.1, read as the reverse complement.
ACGGCGAAGTTTGCCCGCTATGCCGTGAATGTATGGAATGTGAATCCTGAAGGTAAGACTGAAATACAAATCGCTAATGAAGGACTTGACATCATGGAAGCATGGATGAAAAAAATCGGACTTATTATGAATATTACGGAACTCGGTGCAACAAAAGCCATACTTGACGGAATGGTAAAAAGCACTCTTATTATGGACGGCGGATATAAAGTGATGGATGCAGATGATATCCGTGCAGTATTACAGGCAAGTTTTTAACGGAGGAATATACCGCCCTGTGGATCCCGCCATATCTTTTCATTCCTTTAGTTTGGCAGCGGACTGTTATTTGCGGGAAAGTCCCCCTGAATCTGCTGGTGCGTTTTATTCCTAGTACAGAACCAATGCTGTGTATTACACTCAGATAGGATGATGTATAAAATCACGAGGTAAATCCCCGCAAGATGGTAAATCCACATTTTGCGGGGATGGCCACGATCCGTCTACTTCCCTAATGTTCCATTCACATTCTCATCGCTGCCCTGCCTTTGTTTTTACCAGGAGATTATAAAAATCCTCTTCCGGCATTGGTTTTGCATAATAAAAGCCCTGAACCTGGTCGCAGCCGATGTTTTGCAGCAGTTCGACCTGATCCCTGGTTTCCACGCCCTCTGCTAGGACATCCAATTTAAGTTTGTCTGCCATGGAAATAATCTGTTCCAAGATTAGGCGGCCCTTACTGGAAACCATCATATTTATAATGAATTTCCGATCCAGCTTGATTACATCGAACGGGGTTTCTAAAAGGATGTTCAGGGAGGAGTATCCGCTTCCGAAATCATCCATCAGCAGCGTGAATCCCTCTTCTTTTAACTGAAGTGCCTTTATACTGATCTGCTGGTCATCCGCCGTTTCAGTAATTTCAAGTTCCAGCAATCTTTTTGGGATGGAATAATCTTTGATCATATCGGAGAGAACCCCAATACACTCATTGTCCCGCAGATGGATCCTAGAAACATTGACGGAAATGGGACAGTCATTTATTCCGGCGGCTTCGCAGCGCTTAATGAACCGACAAGCTTCCTCCCATATGTAATAGTCCAATCTTTTGATAAATCCGTTCTCTTCAATAATCGGGATGAACTGGTCTGGATAAATCATTCCCCGTTCAGGGTGGAGCCAGCGCACAAGTGCCTCAGCCCCAATTATTTCATCTTTTGCAATGCTGTATTTTGGTTGCAGGTATATACAAAATTGACGTTCTGAAACTGCCGTTAGCATATTTTCCTCAATAAACTTCCGGTTGTAGAGGGATTCTTTAAATTGTTCCTTGTAAAACAGGATATTACTTAAAATATTGTTTTTTGCCGCTTTACGCGCCATTGCTGCGCGATCTTCCATCTGGCGAAGTTCCATTCCGCGGTCTTTAACGGTATAGACACCAAAAGACATCGAAAGCTTAACACTCTTAAAAATGCGCGTCTGGGAATCAAGTTCCCGTATAAAAATTTGTAATTCCCTTTCATTCTTGTATTCGGTCACAACCATAAAGACATCGCTGCGCAGGTTGATATAAAATTGTTTTTCACTGCAGCATTTTTCAAGTTGGCGCTCAACGAAGTCAAGAACCTCATCCCCAAATTTCTCACCGTACAGATCATTAACGATTTTGAATTTTTGGATATCAAACTGGATAAAAGCAATTTTTTTAGTGGAGGTGTATAAAAGATCGCTGACATTTCTCTGGAAGCGGTTGCGTTTGCTGATACCCCGCAATACCCGGTGCATCTCATTTTCAGGGATATCTTTTGGATCAAAACTGGTTTCGCCGATATTTTTCTGGTGATCAGCAAGCATATCCTCTAGGATTTCAATACTGAGGTTAATTGCCCTGGGACATTTTTTCAGAATCAGTCCTTCCTTGCGGATCCATGCCATTTCTTCCGGCTTGGAAATATCCTTGCCTAAGATATCACGGCAATAAACCACGCCATCCATCCCCTGTGCAAAGCGCCGTATGAATTTCTCTGTTTTCTGGTTTCCATATATTTCCTGTTCCTTGTCCTGGGAATCAAAAAAACCGAACGCCATGCCAAGTACCAGCAGGGATGCCGTAATGCAGCCGCAGGTTCCTCCCTGGCGCATACCACCACCAAAACAGGTACTGATGCAAAAGGCTGTTTTTAAATCCAACCCGAAGTCATTTGCAAACGCCCCGAACAGTGCCTGGGAGCAGTGATACTGCTGGTGTAAAAACTGCTCTGCCTTTTCCTTATGTGTCATGCTATACCTCGATTCTTAGAATGCATTATTGCTGTAAAACAGCCCTTCTTCTGTATTTTAACATAAAAAAGGGCTGTTTGTGAAGCAAAAAAATATATTTCCTGTAAATATTCTGAAAAATTATCAAAAATTGGATTATTGAGGAATGTAGGTGCCAAGTAGTACTTTTTTCCGGTCAAGCTTGTAGATGAAATGCCGGATCCCGTCATAAATCTGGTCGGAAAGTGACATTACTGTGTGCAGTCTGGTGGTTTGCAAAAGCATTTGGTCAAGCAGCCCTGAGATATTGACAATGCCAGTGATGTAATAATCGCCGACAAAGGGGAGCTGCTTGTCCACCCCTGCGCCGGGACGCAGCGGACCTTCCCCGAGAGTGTAATATCCGACATGGGAGGAACGGCCAAGGGAGGCATCGATTGCAACGATCAGTGGGTTTTCGTGGAGCCGGTAAATTTTATCGATAGTTTCCTGGAGATTTTTTGCGTGAACTGGCTCCTTTAAGGTGCCGTATACAAAGTAGGGGGAATTGCGGAAGATCGCGTCAAGCCGGTGTCCGAGCAGCGGACCTAAACAATCACCGGTTGCCCGGTCGGAACCAATACATAAAAAGACCAGTGGCCGGCTGGCAACTTCTTTACAGAGTAACTGGTACAGGCTGTCGCCAAATTCTATGGAGGCATAGCGGTCGCTCGTATTAAAATAAAGGATTTTCTTTTCTTTCTGCATACACTACTTTGCTGCCTTTCTCTGATTTATTGTATTCTAAGTATTACCAATGCAGTTAAAGATAGACATATAAAAGCGGGTTATTTTATGTCTACAGCACAAAAAAAGGCAAACGGGGGAGGATTATCCGATATATAACGGAAAAATGTGTGAAAACAGAGTTGGTAGACGTTTTATGCGGTGAGTTTTACCCCGCCCGGTTGTTCTTTTGACAAAATAAATGCAGGTTCCATGATACGATGACGGAAAAAAGAAAGGCGGGAAGGAACTCGATGATAGAGAATATTTACAGTAGTGTAGCGGGCAAGGACGGGGAGTATCCGGTCAGTGGGAGGAAGCCGCCGAAGAATGTACGGCAAATCGGTACGTTCCGAGGGGACTTCAGGATTTATGTGGAGGATTATGTACATACCTTTACCCGTTGGCTGGCGGAACAGGATCACTCGGAACGTTGCCTGGCAGTGTTAGTAGGAGAATTTGCACGATCCGGGCATACGAGGGAAGTTTATGCATACGGGACAGTGGCAGCAAAGCAGGCCTGTGTGGGGGGAAAGATCGAGATGGGTGCCCAGGTTTGGACACAGATCTATGAAACAATAAAGCAGTATTTTCCAGATGGGGAGATTGTTGGTTGGTTTTGTGGGGGGACAAGTTTTACGCCCGAGGAAAAGGAAGAAATCTGGCAGGTTCACCTTGATCATTTTGCGGGTGCGGATCGTATCCTGATGCTCTATGATTTTCTGGATCGTGAAGAAGAATTCTACCGCTATGAAGAGGGGGGGATGGCACGCCAGGACGGCTATTATATTTATTATGAAAAAAATACGGAAATGCTGAATTACATGATTGACCAGAAGCAGGGCAAAGGCAGCGAGGGGGAAGTAAATGATCATGCAGTCAAGCAGATGCGCGCCAAATGGAACAGTGAGAAAAAAGAGGAGGAAAGCGAAGAAACAGGGGAAAAAGCGGCTGTGGCCACTCCGCAGGGGGGTGGGAACCGTTTTTTATATTTGGTCGGTGTTTCCATGACCGCAGTCGCCCTAGTAGCCGCTGCATCGATGCTCTATAATCAGGAAAGGTTGAAAGGTTTTGAGCAGACTTTGAATAAATTGATTGGAAATGTGGATGGGGAGCCGGACGCTCAGGAGGTTTCCGGAAAAGCAGGGGATGACCATGAAACACAGGATAACAGGGGAGTGATGGCATGGGATTTCACCCCGACACCACAAAATAAAAATGGGGATGGGGAGGATGCAGATCCTACCAAAGAATTAGAGAAGGGCGATCCGCCATCCGATATGGAGGTGGCACCAACCATAGTGGATGCCCTGCCTACAGGGACGGGGGAGGCGGATAAAGGCGAAAATAAAGACGGAAAAACAGACGGGAGCCAATCAGAGGAGAAGAAACCCACGGAAGAAAAGACAGAAACAGGTAATGGGAAATCGGGGGATGGGGATAAGAATATAGACACGGGGGAAGAAAATTCGGACAGTACCGCTTTGGGAAAAGAAGATTCAAAGAATGAGGGGGATACACAGGATGAGGGGAAAGAACCTAGGGAGGATGCCCCTCAGCCAGGCGATGCCGTGCAGACAGGGGGAATCGGTGGTCCAGGACCTGCAGTGGATACTTCAAATATGCGGATCTATACGGTGCAGGCAGGGGATACCCTAGTTGGTATTTGCAGAAAGTTTTACGGGAACTTAGAACAGCTCGAATATATTAAAACTTTAAACCAGATCAATAATGAAAACTTAATTTATATAGACCAAGAATTGGTGTTGCCGTAAAAAATGTACTGGAAATGAAAAAACAGTGTCTTTTTTTCGAAAGTCATGCTATAATGAAAAATAGCATGACTTTTGAGGTTGGGTGGTAAAAAAAGGGAAAGAGTGCTTTTGGCGATGCAAAGTGCTTTGGAATGGGGTTCGTTTTATGAAACAATTTGACCGTAGGCTGCGCCCCACGGGGAATGGCAATAAAAAGGATAAAAGAAAGCTCGGCTTGTTGTTGGGTTTTGCGGTGGCGGCGCTTGGAATCCTGGGTATTATTCTCTTTGGCCGGGGAAGGAACAAAGCTTATGACAGTTATGAAATCCTAAACCAGGCAGAATTGGGGGAGGACAGAACCATTCGTTACCAGGCATATGATGGCGGGTATATCAGTTATGGGCGGGATGGAGCCGCCGCTTTTAATGCGCAGGGGGGGCAGCGCTGGAATATTGCCTACACAATGAAAAATCCGGTGGTTGCGGTTTGTTCCACCTATGCCGTGGTTGCGGATCGGGGAGGAAAGCAGTTTTATATTGTGGACGGGCAGGGCACATCAAGCCACTTTGAGCTTGCGGAAAAAATTGCGGTGGTAAGTATTGCCTCCCAGGGTGTAACTGCCGTGATGGCAACAGGGGACGAAAGAGATCATATTTATTTGTATGAGCCGGGAAGCCAGGGAGTGCTTGTGGATATAATGACAGTAACAAAGAACAATGGGTTCCCTCTTGCAATTGCACTTTCACAGGATGGCAGGAAATTGGTTACTTCCTATGTTTCCTTTGACGGAGGTACCTGTTTAAGCTGGGTTACGTTTTACAATTTTGGCGAGGTGGGACAAAATTATGTGGATAATATGGTAGGTTCCTATTCTTTTGAGGAACTTGTGCCGGAACTTGCTTTTGTAACGAACGATACAGCGATGGTGTGCCGGGAAAGCGGGGTGGTATTTTACCGTATTACAGAAGTGCCAAAAGTAATGGCGAAGGAGGATTTTACCGAATCGATCCAGAGTGTTTTTTATAGTAAGACCCATACTGGCCTGGTGCTCGGGGCAGCGAGGGATAGTGGGGGAAGGCTTGTCATGTACCGCAATGATGGGGGAAAGAAAGTGCTTGATATGGAGTTTTCTAGTGGATACCGTGGAATTTATACTTCTGGGGAAGATATCGTATGCTATGACAGCGGGGAGATGACCATCTACAACCTTTCTGGAAAACAGAAATTCCATTGTGAAACTGAAAAGAATATCAATGCGGTATTTCGTGTGGATGACGAAACAAGATACATATTGATTGGAAACGAAACAGCGGATACCATCCGTTTGAAACGGGAGGAATAAGGAGGGAGTATATGAATGTTTTGCTGGTTGTAATTGTAGTCTTTTTTGGTATCAATGCGCTTGTGGGGATGAAGCGGGGCTTGATCAAGACGGTATTTGCCATGTTTTCTGTAATTGTTGCCCTGCTTGCGACAGCATTTTTAAGCCCTGTTATTACGCAGAAGCTGCAGGAAAATGAAAAGGTGATGCACTATTTTGTAGAGAAGGCGGATGCAGTGCTCCCTTTTGACGAGGTGGAATCCATGCTGAATCTTGAGAAGAAGGAGGCGGAACAAAAGAAATTCTTAGATTCGCTCCCACTGCCAGAAAGTATCCGTAAACAGCTTGCACAAAACAACAGCCGGGATTTCTACAAGGCACTGGGTGTGGATACCTTCCGCGCCTATCTGTGCAATTACGTTGCGTGCATGATGATCAGTGCCCTTTCCTTTGTGGCAACTTTTGTAGCGATGATTGTGCTTCTGAAAGTGCTTTGTTTTTCCCTTGACCTGATCAGCAAGCTGCCATTGCTTAACCAGGTAAACCATCTTTTGGGGATGGTGGCAGGTCTGGCATATGCACTGTTGCTTGTATGGGTCGGCGCAGTTGTCCTGACAGCGCTTGGGTCAACACAGGCAGGAAGTAATCTGATGAAGCAGGTAAACGACAGTGCATTTTTAAGTTTTCTTTATAATAATAATCCGCTGCTTGGAAAAGTTGCGGATCTTAGCAAGTTGTTCGAATGAGAAAGAAGTTTATACTGTGGTAAAATTAATGTGAAATGCTTCAAAAAGCGTTGCAATAAGGAGAACCTTGATGGAAGCGGTAAGTTTAAGCCCTTTAGGTGGAGGAGGATGTCACTATAAAGAAATGAAAAATAGCAAGGGGGATATATATATGGAAAAAAGAAGTGAACTGCTAAACTTAGACACGACACATTTTCATGTGTTCTATGAAGAGGCGGATAAAAATTTTGCTATGAAGCTGTTTGGACTGATCGAGGAATTTTACCTGAATATCTGTCAGAAAATCCATAGCAGTCCAGGAGAAAATGTGTACGAATTGTATATCTGCGGATCAGCAGAGAATTTCATTTTTTATACTGGAAAAACAAAAGAGGATTATCAGGACTGGATGGTGGGCAATACGGATATGGATAAAAAGCGGCTCTGTGTGGTTTCTCCCCGTGCCAAGGGGAATCTGTCAGAAAGCTATGAGGAATATCTGATCAAGGTTATGCTGCATGAAGTAGTGCATATTGTATTTGACAGTATATGCAGACCAGAAGAGTGTGAAATATGGATTTCTGAGGGAATTGCTGTCTGGCTGGCAGGGCAGACAAAGATGGATTACATATCGGAAAAGGATTATCCTAGGATAGCCGATCTAGGCGGGAAAGAAGATATGTATGCTTTTGCTGATAACGGCGGTTATGACTACTGCGGAGTTTATGTCTGGTACCTGATGGAATTGTATGGAATGGAGAAGTTCCTATCCATATATAGAGGAGAGTGCGCCTTGGAAGACCTGCTGGTAGAAAATTTTGAGCATAGGGCAGTCATTGCTTATCGGACTCAGTACGGCAATGGCTGAAACACTTGTCGCTGAAATGGATATGTGTAAAGACTGTTGATTGCAAATGTATGGATGGTTAAAAGTATGCCCTGGATAGTAATAAAATACGGTAAAATAAAAAAATGAAAAAAGTAGTTGACAAATAAAAGAAGGCATGTTATACTAGCAAAGCTTTCACAAGAGAGCAGCCTGAAAAAAGCAATTTTTCACAGAAGAAAAAATAATTTAAAAAAAATGAAAAAAGTTGTTGACAAACCCGAAGCGGTGTGGTAATATATAAAAGCTGCTTCGAAAGACAGCAAAAAAGCCCCAGCAAGAAACGGGGCAGGGAA
>CAMWUU010000068.1 GCA_947177515.1 uncultured Lachnospiraceae bacterium | reverse complement strand
TGGCGATGCGGGGGATACCCCGGGAGAAGGGGGGAAACCTGGCGATGCGGGGGATGCCCCAGAAGGTAGCATGGTTCAGGATAGTGCCCCCAATACTTTTGATATTGAAGAATTTCCAGCGCGTGCAATGCTTACGGTTGCATCGGTCAATGTAAGAACCCAGCCGTCCTTAGAGGGTGAAGTCATTGTCCTGTTGGAGCCAGAAACAAAGGTAACGGCAACCGGACGTGCAGGGGAATGGTACCGTGTGGAATATAGGGGGGAAACTGCCTTTATGTTTGCAGACTATATAATGGAAGAAACTGCTGCAAAGGAATTTCTTCATGAAAAGGAACTCTTACAGCAAAAGGCAGAAAAAGAAGGGCAGCAGGCGGAAAATGGGGAAGAAGATGTGAAAAGCCAGGAGGAAGATACAACAACAGACAAACCACAAACCTGGGAAACTAAGGAAGGCTGTGGGATCGTGCATGAGGTTTCATCTGACGCACCGTGGATCGTGATTGATGCGGGGCATCAGAACAAGGGGAATTACGAGAAGGAACCAGTAGGACCGGGTGCCGGGGAAAAGAAAGCAAAAGTTTCTTCTGGGACGGCGGGGAAATGGTCTGGCCTGTCAGAATACGAACTGAACCTGACTGTGTCGCTGATGCTTCGGGACGCACTGCTTGAAGAAGGATACAATGTTATTATGGTGCGCGAAACAAACCAGGTGGATATCAGCAATGCCGAGCGGGCGGCCATTGCGAATGAAGCGAAGGCGGATGCTTTTATCCGTGTCCATGCAAATGGTTCAGAAAATGCTTCGGTAAACGGGATTATGACCATCTGTCCGACAAAGAAGAATCCGTATTGCAGTGGGATATATGAGGGGAGCCGCCGTCTATCGGACTGCATCCTTGCGGCCATGCTTGAGGAAACTGGCGCGGCAAGCAAGGGAGTATGGGAAACGGATACAATGAGCGGCATTAACTGGTGCGAGGTTCCCGTTACCATTGTGGAGATGGGCTATATGTCAAATGAGAAGGAAGACCTTGCCATGGCAAGACAAGATTATCAGGAAAAGCTGGTTTCCGGTATGGTTTCCGGGTTGAAGGAATATTTTGGGAAATAATGTATTTTGCGCAAAGACTAAAGAAATATGGTTTTTAAGCCGATAAAGATATGAGAGATTTTTGCTTTCAATCGTGGATTCGTGTCGACAACCAAATACAAGAAAGAGGGATTTAAATGAGAAAACATTATGGGCTGTGTGCCGGAATTGCGTTAACTGCCGTGACTTGTGCGCTCTTTGTGGGCTGTGGCGGAAAGGAAGGGCAGGAGCAGGCAAACACAGTTACGGTTTCACCTGATAGCCTGGGTCAGGAACCGGGCGGTAAAGATCAGCCGACACCGGATGGAACAAAGGATCAGGAACCAGGCAGTGAAAATCAGCCGACACCGGATGGGACAAAGGATCAGGAACTGGGCAGTGAGAACCAGCCGACACCGGATGGGACAAAGGGTCAGGAACCAGGCAGTGAGAACCAGCCGCAACAGGATGGAAACCAGGAAACAGGAGGGACGGACATGGAAGGAGTTATGGATACATCGGGAGTTACTACTGTGGAAGAAGACGACGAGGAGAGGGCGAAGACGGAAGTTATCAAGGATGCACATAGCGGACATCTGATGTATAAGGGGATTTATTATGATATAATCAGTGAAGACAGTGTGCGGATACCGGATTACTATGACCTTGAGATGACGGAACTGGTTATCCCGGATGCGATTTCTTTTGAGGGGAAGACTTACCGTGTGACACAGATTGGGGAGGATGTTTTTTCCTATTATTATGACCTTGAAAAAATTGTTCTCGGGAACAATGTAGAAGTGATTGAGGCAAATGCTTTCTGTGGTTGCTCTTCGTTAAAGGAAGTGGTCTTTGGGACGGGGCTTAGAGAAATTGGCGGCCATGCCTTTGAGGGCTGTGATATGCTTACGGAAATCACACTCCCGGAGGGGCTTGTAAGCATCGGGGCGGAAGCGTTTTGCAGTTGTGAGGCGCTTGAGCGCATTGTGCTGCCGGAAAGTCTGCTTGTACTTGGGGACAATATGTTTTTTGACTGCGAGTCACTTAAAACGGTACGGATCCCTTCCGCAGTGGAAACCATACCGTATGGTTTGTTTACAAACTGTACTTCGCTGACGGAGGTTGAACTTTTTGAGGGTCTGACCGTTATCGAGCAGGAAGCGTTCTGGGCATGTGAGTCGCTGCGCTCCATAAAACTGCCGGGCAGTCTTGTATTTTTGGGGGATCGCGCATTTTATAATTCCGGACTGGAAAGCGTTACGTTCCCGGATAAGAGGGTTTCGGCTGGGGAAGGTGTCTTTGATTTTTGCGATTTACTGGAAACATTTTATGTGTCGGGGGATACAGCAGGATATTATGAGGATACCTTTGGGGACAGTTATACATATGAAATAGTGGACTGATCAGGAAGGGGGATTGCGATATGGGAAAGCGGATAAAAAGTTTTTCCCTGCTTCTTTTTGTGCTGACTATGGTCATGCCGCTATCCACTGCAGTTTTACAGCCACAGAAGGTTTTGGCAGCAAAAAGGCAAGCAGTGTCTGCGCCGGAATTATCTGTGAAATCAAAGACACTCTATGTTGGCGGGAGCAGTTACCGGGTTGCATTTAAGAATCTGGCAGCGGACGCTAGGGTGATATATTTAAGTTCTGATAAAAATGTTGTGACAGTAACTGAAAAAGGTTTGATCAGACCAGTCGCGAAGGGGAAGGCAACTGTTACGGCAAAAATTACTCAGGGAAATGAAAATTACACCAGTGAAATCAGTATTACCGTAAAGGAACCATATGTTAAGATCACCAATCCGGTGGAGGAACTGGCTGTTGGGGACACCTACTGTTTTGAGGGGAAGACTTACGGACTAAAAAAGCCTTCCATGTCCTGGTCGGTATCGGATCCGTCCCTGGCAGCGCTTGATGAAAAAACGGGCATATTAACGGCACTTGACGCGGGAAAGGTGAGAATTACATTTCGGGATGAGGTGAGTGGGAAATCAAAGAGCATCACACTCGCCATTACAAAAACGCCTGATCAGGACGAGGAAGAGCGCGCAAAAAAGGTTGTGGTGGAAGATGGGCAGACCGGTTATTTAATGTATCAGGGGCTGTATTATGAGATCCTGGATAAGGAAAGTGTTGGCATTGTAGATTATTATGACCTGGAAATAAGTATGCTTACCATACCGGATACCATTTTCTACCGGGGAAAGGCCTACCGCGTGACTGAAATTTATGAGGATGTATTTTCCTGCTGTTATGACCTGAAAAAATTGGTAGTTGGGAACAATGTCCGGGTTCTTGGGGAAAATGCCTTTAACGGCTGTTCTGCGCTTTCGGAGGTAGTGCTTGGAGATGGTCTAAGGGAAATCCGGGGGCATGTGTTTGAGGGATGTGAGAGTCTGGAAAAAATTTCCATACCGGAGGGCGTAACAACACTTGGTGAAGAAGTTTTTTGCGGATGCACCGCGCTTTCGCACATTACCCTGCCGGAAACACTGACGCTGCTCGGGGACAGTATGTTCTTTGACTGTAATTCGCTGGTGCAGGTAAGAATCCCAGCAGCGGTGGAAACCATACCGTATGGTCTGTTTACCAATTGTGACGCGCTTTCGCAGGTGGAACTGGGGGAGGGGGTGCTGGTCATTGAACCGGAGGCGTTCTGGGCGTGTGAGTCACTAAAGGAAATTACGCTGCCAAAAGGACTTGTTTTCATAGGTGACCACGCATTCTATAATTGCGCGCTGAATGTAATTTCATTTCCGGACAGGAAGGTGTCCATCGGGGAGAATATCTTTGATTTCTGCGATGAACTTGCCCTGATTAGGGTAACAAAAGGAACTGCGGACTATTATGAGGCTGCGCTTGGGGACTGGTATGATTATGAGGTGGTTGAGTAGCACTTGAAAAGCGGTATGAAAAGGAGGATTATAATGAAAAACAAGTTTAAAGTATTTTTTGTATTGTTTATGGTTCTTGCCCTAATAATACAGCCGGCTGCCATAACAAAAGCGGCGACGGCCCCGGCAACAAAAGTAACGAAAAAAACGCTCTATGTGGGCGGGGATAATTATAAGATTACATTTAACAACCTAGCGGAGTCTGCCACGGTAACATATTCCTCCTCGGATAAGAAAGTTGCCACGGTAACGACGCAGGGGGTGGTGAAGCCGGTTGCGAAGGGGACTGCGGTTATTACCGTAAAGATTACACAGTCAAAGAAAAACTACGAAAGCAAGATTACGGTTACGGTAATGAACCCGTATGTAAAAATTACCAATCCAGTGAAAGAACTTAAGGTTGGCGATACCTATAAGTTCGAAGCAAAAACCTACGGTCTTAAGAAGACTTCCACCACCTGGTCGGTATCGGATAAGTCCGTGGCAAAGATCGATGTGAAAACGCGCACGCTCACCGCATTAAAGGCGGGTACAGTGAAGGTGACGTTTAAAGATACAGTCAGCAATAAGTCAAATACAATAACCATTACTATAACTTCCGCAAAGGCAAATCCAACAGCTACTCCAACTCCTACCCCGAAGCCAACGCAGGCACCGGTGGAGGTGCCAGATCTTCCAGAGGATGAGTTATTTGGTTATGATGTTACGGATGACGGGGCAATCATTACCGAGATTTACGATATTTCACTGACTTCGGTTGATATCCCAAGAAAACTTGGCGGTTATACAGTAACAGCGATTGATGACGGCGTATTTGAAGCGATGTCGGATTTAAAAACAGTAAAGATGCCTTCCACCATCACTTATATTGGGGACAATGCGTTTGCGTCCTGTGAGTCGCTGACATCCATTACGATCCCATCCAGTGTAACGCATATTGGTGACAGCGCATTTGAATATTGTTCTTCCCTTACGAAATTAACGCTCCCGGAGAAGCTGACCGAGATGGGAAGCAATATGTTTGAGGGCTGTGGAAAGCTTGCCTCCATAACTATCCCGGCAGGGATTTCGGAACTTCCAGAATACTCCTTTAGCGAATGTGTTTCCTTAAAGACCGTTACATTTAAAGAGGGTCTGCAACTGATCGGGGACGAAGCTTTTTATGGGTGTACTGCCCTTGCCTCTGTCGAGTTCCCGAAATCATTGAAGGAAATTTACGGTTCCGCATTTGAGGGCTGCACATCGCTTGCTAAGATTACATTTTCTTCCGGTCTTGAATCGATTGAGGACAGCGCGTTTGAGGGCTGCGTCAAACTGACTAGCGTTGTTCTGCCGGGAACACTGACCTATCTTGGAAGTGCATTTGCAGGCTGCGAGAAATTAAGCAGTGTTACAATCCCGAAATCGGTAGAAGATATCGGCAGCGGTGCATTTGATGATTGCAGTGCTTCTTTGAAAATTAAGGTAAAGAAGAATTCCTACGCATACGAGTATGTGGTGGATGAAGAAATTCCGTACAGTACATATTGATTTTGCGAAAGAGTGAACAGACAGCCGTTTGGATGTATGGGCGTGTAAGAAAGCTGTTTCAGACTCGTTAGAGCCTTAAAGCCGGGGGAGGGGAATCCTTCCCCCGGCGCTTTTGTGGTGCGCCGTATGGATGGGGAAGTACAGAAATACAATTATATGGATAGAAATATTGTGTGCCTGGCACGGGAAGGAAAAAATTTGCGTTTAAAAGGAGATTTGCGGATTGGCTGGGTATATCCGATATAGGAAGGAAAGGCAGGTGGGATATGATAAGTATCAGTGTTTGCATGATTGTGAAAGATGAGGAGAAAGTTCTGGCGCGCTGCCTGGATAGCCTGGCGGGAATTGCGGATGAGATTATTATTGTGGATACCGGTTCGCAGGATGCCACCAAACAGATTGCTGCAGCCTATACTGACCATATTTATGATTTTGCATGGGTTTATGATTTTTCTGCGGCACGCAACTATTCTTTTTCTAAAGCGACAAAGGAATATATTTATGTGGCTGATGCGGATGAGGTGATTCAGGAGGGGGAGCGGCAGAAATTTTTAAAGCTGAAGGAAGAACTTGACCCGAGGGTGGAGATTGTCCAGATGCTCTATACCAACCAGCTTTCCTACAATACGACCTACAATTTTGACGAGGAACTGCGCCCGAAACTCTACCGGAGATTGCGCAGTTTTTTCTGGGAGGAACCCCTGCACGAGGCCGTGCGGCTTGCACCCGTAATTTTAGATACGGATATCCGAATCCGGCATATGCCGACCTCCAAACATGCGGGGCGGGATTTTGCGGCCTTTGAGCGGGCTTACCAAAGGGATGGGCTGCTATCGAAACGCCTGTCGGAAATGTATGCGAGGGAACTTTTGATTGCGGGGGAGGAAGCTGCCTTTTTGCGTGCTGTCCCATTTTTTGAGAACCAGTGCGAGGGGACAACAGATGCAGTCCTTTTACGTCAGGCTCTCTGTGTATTGGTTCGTGCAGGACGGCTTTTAGGCGATACGGATCTTTTCTTTAAATATGCACTTAAGGCAATGGCGGCGGGGGATGCACCCTCGGAGGTCTGCTTTGAAATTGGGGAATATTATTTTAACAGGGGAGATTTTAACAAGAAAGATATTTACGAGGCGGCGCTTTGGTATTATAATGCTATTTATGAGGCGCAGCCGGAACTGAATATCAAAATGGCAGGAAGCCTTCCTGCGGGCAGGTTGGTGGAATGTTATGAGGGTCTGGGTGAGAGGGAGGCCGCTGCGCAGTACCGTGCCGTCCTTGCAGATTTTATTGGGGCGGCGAAATAAAGCAAAGGATGCGGACAAGGAAGTGAGAATATGACGGATCATATCATGGGAATTTTCCAGAGGAATAAGGAACTTTTGGCAAAACTTACCCGCGCAGTTATCTATTTCAGGGAATGCGATTATGAAAAGGCGCTGGAACTTGTGGCAGAAACCAAGGAAGGGATCCGCGCGGTAACGGATGCAGTGTTAGCAGGGACACAGTATTTTGAGCATGTGTCTGTGGAATCGGTGGCTGAAATGCTCTCCGGTATTACGCAAGCAGAGAAAAAACGGGATTACATACTGCTTGCTGACCTGCTAGAACTGCAGGTAGTTCGTTTTTTATGCAATATCCAGACCCTGATTGTGGAGAGGGAGGATTTTTGCGCGTTTGACGAGGATGCCTACCAAAAAAACCTTGAGGCGATGAAGCGCAAAATTAGCCGTTCCACCGCCCTTTTTGTAAGGGATGGGCAGGAGAGGGAACTGCGAATTGGTCAGGTACTGCGGCTTTTGGAGGCAGATCTTTATCCGGAACAGCTTCTAGAGCAGGGTTACTGTGTGGAATTCACTTCCTGCGGCGAGATGACAGTTGGCGTGCCGGATATATGGGGTGAAACCATTTACCTGCACACAAACCACCATGTGGCGCAGGAATCATTTTTGTTGGCGCGCAGTTGGCTCCTGCCCGAGGCAAAAAAATATGTGATATTCGGGTTTGGCATGGGTTATGTAGTCCGCAGCCTGTTAGAACTGCTGCCGGAGGATGCAGTGGTGGTGGTATATGAAAACGATATGAACCTGTTAAAGCTTGCCTGTGCCTTTACGGATACGGGCAGCCTTCTGGCTGACCGGCGGCTGCGTGTGGTGTACGATCCGGACTGCCGTTTTATCCGCGGGGCGTTGAGGAATAAGGATCGGGAAACAAAGGTTTGTGTCCACTACCCATCGCTTTGCCATCTGGTGCAGCAAGAAAGCAGGGAAATGCTCCTTGACTACCTGCCATGGGCACGTTCCCTGGAGGTATATTAGACACGCCGTGCCAGTGCTGCCGCAATAAATCCTGCAAAGAGGGGATGCGGGCGATTTGGGCGCGACTTAAATTCCGGGTGGGCCTGAGTGGCGATAAACCATGGATGGCTGGGCAGCTCGATTATTTCCACAATGCGCCCATTAGGCGAAAGCCCGGAAAGTTTCATTCCATATTTTTCCAATATCCCACGGTAATCATTGTTTACCTCATAGCGGTGGCGGTGGCGCTCGCTGATTTTTTCATTGCCATAGAGTGCATATGCTTTGCTTGATGGGTCAAGCGTGCAGGGATAGGAGCCGAGCCTAAGGGTACCGCCAAGATCGGTTACGCCGTTCTGGCCGGGCATCAAATGGATGACCGGGTTTTTGGTGTCCGGGTTTAATTCTGCGCTGTGTGCATCCGTAAGACCAGCCACATGGCGGGCAAATTCGACAATGGCAAGCTGCATGCCGAGGCAGAGTCCAAGGAATGGGATGTTATGTTCGCGGGCATACTGGATGGCGCAGATTTTTCCCTCCGTCCCGCGCCCGCCAAAGCCGCCCGGTACAAGAATGCCGTCCACATCCGAAAACAGGTTGTCCGCGGATTCTTCTGTTACATCCTTTGCAGGGATCCATTTGATCCCAACCTGTGCATGGTGTGCGACCGCCCCGTGTTTTAGCGCTTCTGCCACGCTTAGGTACGCGTCGTGTAGCTGCGTGTATTTGCCAACCAGCGCGATATGTACGGTTTTTTCCGGGTTTTTTAGCGCGTGTACCATCCGCTCCCAGTCTTTTAAATCGGGTTTTGGGCAGGCAAGCCCAAGGCAGGCAAGGGTTGCTTCTGCTAAGTGTTCCTGTTCTAGCATCAAAGGGATTTCGTAGAGGGTTTCTGCATCAAGGTTCTGCATTACGCGCCCGATTGGGACATTGCAGAAAAGAGCAATTTTTTCGCGGATACCCGTTTCTAAGGGAAGTTCGGTGCGGCACATAATCAAATCGGGCTGGATGCCCATCCCCTGCAAGTCTTTTACGCTTGCCTGGGTGGGTTTGGTTTTCATCTCGCCGGAGGCTTTCAGGTAGGGGATGAGTGTGACATGGATCAGCATGGTATTGCCAGGACCGGCATCATGGCGGAACTGGCGGATAGACTCAAGGAAGGGCTGGCTTTCGATGTCCCCCACCGTGCCGCCGACTTCGATAATGGCGATATGCGGCTTTCCATCACAGGCATCCTCCCCATCCCCCGGGCGGTAGAAGCATTCTTTGATCTCGTTTGTAATATGCGGGATTACCTGGACTGTGCCACCGCCGTAATCACCATGCCGTTCCCTCTGGATCACAGAAAAATAGACTTTTCCAGCCGTGACATTGGAGCGTTTCGTCAGGTTGCCGTCAATAAAGCGCTCGTAATGCCCAAGATCAAGATCGGTTTCCGCGCCGTCTTCCGTTACGAAAACTTCTCCGTGCTGGACGGGGTTCATGGTACCGGGGTCAATATTGATGTACGGGTCAAATTTCTGCATTGTCACATGGTATCCCCTTGCTTTTAAGAGGCATCCGAGCGAAGCGGCTGTAATCCCCTTGCCAAGTCCAGAAACCACGCCTCCAGTTACAAATACATATTTTACACACATAGCTTTCCCTCCTACAAAAAAAAGCATCTAAAACGGGATGGTGTCCGAAAGGACATGCCAAGCCGTCTTAAACGCTAACGCCTTTGTTAGTGCCGCAAAGCGGTTTCCATTAAAAACATAGTCTATCATACCACAGCTTCGGGGAAAAATCCAGTATGAGTTGAATGAAGTTTAGAAGAAAAGAAGCATGGATAAAAAAATGAAATTTACGTGAATTCGCCCCCAATTTGCTTGATTTATGGAAGGGGAATGACTATAATATGCGTGATAGGGAAAAATTACAGGAAATTGCAAGCCAAAAAAAATTAAGGAGATCCCGATGGAGAATCAAAATAACAACCAAAACAACCCGAACCAGAATGGAGGGGGGCCGGACAACAACCGCAGGCGCAATAACCGGTTTAGCTGGATTATCTGCCTGGTCGCGGCGTTGTTCGTGTTGTTTTCCTTTACTTATATGTCAAAGCAGATGGAGGCGGGCACGCTAAAGGAGATTACTTACAGTGAATTCATTGACCTTTTAGAGCAGGGCAAACTCTCGGCCATTGAGGTGCAGCCTGACAAAGAGCGTATTGTGCTGACCCCGGTAACAGGAGGTGTGGAATATGGTGGTGTCGGTATCACTTACTACACCGGTTATTTCCCGTATGATACGGGACTGCAGCAGCGCTGCGAGGAGGCGGGGATCAAGTATGCCGCCACATACACGGATAAGACGGTTACGATCCTTGATATCATTCTATCCTATGTGCTGCCGTTCGTGCTGATTTATGTCGTGATGATTTTGCTGTTCCGTATGCTGACTAAGAATGGCGGCATGATGGGAAATGTCGGGAAAAGTAATGCGAAGGTTTATGTCGAGAAGGAAACCGGTATTACATTTAAGGATGTTGCTGGGCAGGATGAAGCGAAGGAATCCGTTACGGAACTTGTCGATTTTTTGCATAATCCGGGCAAATATACACGCATCGGTGCCAAGCTGCCAAAGGGTGCACTTTTAGTAGGACCGCCGGGAACCGGCAAGACCCTGCTTGCAAAAGCGGTGGCAGGGGAGGCTAAAGTGCCATTCTTTTCCCTTTCCGGCTCGGACTTTGTGGAAATGTTTGTCGGAGTGGGTGCTTCGCGTGTCCGCGATCTCTTTAAGCAGGCGCAGAGCCAGGCACCATGTATTGTGTTTATCGATGAGATTGATGCGATTGGTAAGAGCCGTGATTCCCATTATGGCAATGATGAGCGCGAGCAGACCCTAAACCAGCTTCTCTCGGAGATGGACGGATTTGACACTTCAAAGGGGATTGTGATCCTGGCTGCGACGAACCGCCCTGAGGTGCTTGATAAGGCGCTTTTGCGGCCGGGGCGTTTTGACCGGCGTATTATCGTGGATAAGCCGGATTTAAAGGGAAGGCTTGAAATCTTGAAAGTACACGCAAAAAATGTGCTGATGCATGATTCGGTTGACCTAGAAGCGATCGCCCTTGCGACATCCGGTGTAGTCGGATCAGACCTTGCCAATATGATTAATGAGGCGGCGATTCTTGCCGTAAAGGAAGGAAGGACGGTTGTAACCCAGGAAGATCTTTTTGAATCCGTTGAGGTTGTGGTGGCGGGCAAGGAGAAAAAAGACCGTATTTTAGGTGCCGAGGAGAAGAAGATTGTGGCCTACCATGAGATTGGCCACGCCCTTGTTACCGCGGTGGAAAAGAAAGCGGAGCCGGTGCAGAAGATTACGATTGTGCCGCGCACGATGGGGACACTCGGCTATGTGATGCAGGTGCCGGAGGAAGAGAAGTACCTAATGAGCAAGGAGGAGCTTCTGACAAGGCTGACCACGCTGTTAGCGGGGCGTGCGGCAGAAGAACTGGTGTTCGGGTCGGTGACGACCGGTGCGGCAAACGATATCGAGAAGGCGACTTCCATCGCGCGTGCGATGGTAACGCAGTACGGTATGTCAGAAAAGTTCGGGATGATGGGATTAGAGTCCGTGGAGAACCGTTACCTAGACGGCAGGCCAGTATTGAACTGTGCGGATGAAACGGCTGCGGAGATCGACCATGAGGTGATGGGGATTTTGGATGCGGCGCATAAAAGGGCTTTTTCGCTGCTTCGGGAGAACCGGGAACCGCTTGATAAACTGGCTGCTTACCTGATTGAGAAGGAAACGATCAGCGGGAAGGAATTTATGGAAATCTTTAAGCAGGCAAAGGAAGCAGGTTCGGAAGAAGAAAACAAAACGGAAATTATTTCTTCCGTTGCGGCAACAGAAAAATTGTGATAAAATGGAATCGGCGGGGAGGCCGGCCGGCAAAGGCAGGAAGTTTGCTGCGCGTTGCCTGCCGGTGTTGTATGCGCACGGTGTGGGGGTGGACATTACCCGTGGAGGGCAGGGTT
>CAMWUU010000067.1 GCA_947177515.1 uncultured Lachnospiraceae bacterium | reverse complement strand
GTATATTATTTGGTTTGCCTATGGGATTATGTATTGTTATATATAACCATTAACCATGCACCACCCCATATGATAGCAAAGGAGAGGCTATACTTAACGGGAAACTTTTTGGCATACAAACAAATAAAAAAGCAGGAAGTAGAGTTCCATCCCCTGAAACTGGTCTTCCCGCTTTTTCTTTATTTTGTGTTCTTTATATCTACATTTCCACTTTCACTTTATCCAGATGCCAGATATCCCTTACATACTCCTCAATGGTTCGGTCAGAAGTAAATTTCCCGCTCTTGGCAACATTCAGGATTGCAGAGCGTGCCCATGCGGTTTCATCACGGTAGGCTTCCTCCACCTTTTTCTGCGCCTCTGCATAGGCACGGAAATCCTTCAGGATAAAATACTGATCTGCTCTCTCATAACCATTGCTTTCTAACAGCGAATTATACAGTTCACGGAAGAGCTCCGGATCCTGTGGGGAATAATAACCATTAATTAACTGTGTCAGAACGTTGCGGATATCGAGGTCGGTATTGTAAATTTCCTTCGGGTTGTACCCGCCATTCTTCTCATAAGCAATAACCTCATCAGAGGAAAGCCCGAAAATAAACGCATTTTCCTTCCCAACTTCCTCAACAATCTCAACGTTCGCGCCGTCCATGGTGCCAAGTGTCAGCGCGCCGTTTAACATAAATTTCATGTTCCCAGTTCCACTCGCCTCCTTGCTGGCTGTCGAAATCTGTTCGGATACATCGGCTGCGGCAAAAATCCACTCCGCATTGGAAACACGGTAATTCTCAATAAATACCACCTTAATCTTGCCGTTAATGGTTTTGTCGTTGTTGACCACATCCGCCACGCTGTTAATCAGCTTGATCACCGCTTTTGCACGGCGGTAACCTGCACTCGCCTTTGCGCCGAAAATAAAGGTTCTCGGGTAAAATTCCATTTCCGGTTTCATCTTTAATTCATTGTACAGGTACATAATGTGCAAGATATTCAAAAGCTGACGCTTGTATTCATGCAAACGTTTTACCTGCACGTCGAAAATCGAGCGCGGATCTACATCAACCCCATTATGCTCTTTGATATAGGAAGCCAGACGCACCTTGTTCTGGTATTTAATGTTCATGAATTCCTTCTGGCATTTCTCATCGTCAGCGTATACAGCCAGATTGTCGATATGCGGCAGGTTTATAATCCATTCATCGCCAATCTTATCCGTTACCCACTGGGCGAGAAGCGGATTTCCATGCAAAAGGAAACGTCTTTGCGTAATCCCGTTTGTCTTGTTGTTAAATTTTTCCGGCCACAGCTCATAAAAATCATGAAGCTGCTCATTTTTTAATATCTCGGTGTGAAGCCTTGCAACACCATTTACCGAAAAGCTTGCCACAATCGCAAGGTGCGCCATTTTTACCTGCCCGTCGTATACAATCGCCATCTTCTCAATCTTGCGGTAATCATTCGGGTATTTTGCTTGGATCTGGAGGATGAAGCGGCGGTTGATCTCCTCGACAATCTGGTAAATTCGCGGCAGAAGTCTTGAGAAGAGTTCCAACGGCCATTTCTCGAGTGCCTCGGACATAATGGTATGGTTTGTATACGCACAGGATTTTGTTGTAACTGCCCATGCCTCGTCCCAGCTTAAATAATAGTCATCCATCAGGATACGCATCAGTTCGGCTACCGTAAGTGTCGGATGCGTGTCGTTCATCTGGAAGCATACCTTCTCATAGAGTTTTCTCACATCATCATGTTTTTCCATATATTTTGCTACCGCGCGCTGCATACTTGCAGAAACAAAGAAATATTGCTGCTTCAAGCGCAGTTCCTTGCCCGCATAATGGTTATCGTTTGGATAAAGAACCTCGCAAATTGTCCTAGCCAGGTTTTCCTGCTCCACGGCTTTTTGATAATTGCCTTTGTCAAAGGAATCAAGGTTAAATGTGTTAACCGCTTCCGCATCCCAGATACGCAGTGTATTGACTACATTGTTGCCATAGCCAAGTATCGGCAGATCATATGGTACTGCCATAACGGACTGATAGTTTTCCTGGATAAAGCGCTCCCTGCCATTCTCATCGCGCATCATACGCACGTAACCGCCAAATTTGACTTCTTTCGTGTACTCAGCACGCTTCATCTCGAACGGGTTACCGTTTTTCAGCCAGTTATCCGGTACTTCCATCTGGAACCCATTTTCAATTTTTTGTTCAAACATCCCGTATTTATAGCGGATACCGCAGCCATAGGCTGGATAACCGAGCGTGGAGAGGGAATCTAGGAAGCATGATGCGAGTCGTCCAAGACCCCCGTTTCCAAGGCCTGCATCCGGTTCCTGATCCTCTATCACATTCAGGTCAAGTCCTAGTTCACCCAGTGCTTCCCGAATCTGTTTGTCCGCGCCGAGGTTGATTATATTGTTGCCGAGCGCACGCCCCATCAAAAATTCCATGGACAGGTAATAAACGGTTTTTGCGTCTTCTTCCTCATACTTTTTGTGTGTTGCGATCCACATGTCCACGATGTAATCCTTGATTGCGTAGGCTACGGCCTGGAATACCTGCTGTCCTGTTGCTTCTTCGATGTCCTTGCGGAACAGTGCACGCAGGTTTGATTTCACATCCTTCTTAAATTCTTCCTTATTAATTTCCATTTCCTCAGTCCTCCTATTTTAAGTTCCGCAGAAAACCTTCTTAGCGCCCTTTTCCATGGAAGGTCTTTTTTCCGCTTTGCTCCAAAAAGCCCTTCCTGCGCTTCTTTAAGTTTTCTGCTGTTTTAAGTTCTGCTTACTATAGTTTTTTTACTGCAAAAGTGACATCCTTACCGTTTAAGTTCCATTCCTTCACAAAACCATCGGTCTGCCCATAAACGATTTCCTCTGCCAGCACGACCCGCTTCAGTTCTGCCTCGTTGCGCTTCATAACTGCCTCGATCTCGGCATTGCCCGTGGTGTAAACGCGGATGCGGTCCATCACCTCGAAGCTGGCATCCTTGCGCATAGTCTGCAGCTTACTGATGATCTCGCGCACATTACCTTCCTCAATCAGTTCATCTGTAAGGTTTGTATCAAGTACAACAGCATAACCGCCGTTTTCCTCCGTAACATAACCGCCCATCTGACTTGTTTCAATTAACAAATCCTCCTTTGCGATCTCCTCCTGCACACCTTCGACTGTAAGCTTTAATACTCCCATTTCAGCAAGCTGCGCCATTGCAGCAGCTCCGTCGAGAGCCGCAAGTGCCTCCTTTAAGGCATTTAAGCGGCTGCCAAAACGCTTTCCAAGCGTTTTTAACTGCGGCTTGAAATTGTAGGAGATAAAACTATCAAGCTGGTGGGTGAATACGATTTCTTTTACGTTAAGCTCCTCCGCGATGATCTCCGTATAAAAATCAGACATACCTTCATGCTCACATCCAGAAGTATCCTCCCACTTTAAGTCCGCCTTGACATACATACGGGCAAGCGGTTGCCTCTGCTTGCAGTTTGCTGTATTGCGGCACGCGCGGCCAAGCACGACAATGCCCTGCACTGCTTCCATATCCTTCTCAAGTTCCCCATTAATCCATGCCTCATTCACTTCCGGGAAACCGCACAGGTGTACGCTTTCTGGAGCTGCTTTATCAATGCTGCATACTAGGTTACGGTAGATAGCTTCCGTCATAAACGGGATCATCGGGGCTGCCGCCTTTGCTACTGTCACAAGCGCGGTGTATAGTGTCATGTAGGCATTGATCTTATCCTGTTCCATCCCCTTCGCCCAGAAGCGCTCGCGCCCGCGGCGCACATACCAGTTGCTCAGCTCATCCACAAAATCCTGCAACGCCCTTGCCGTTTCCGGAATCCTATAATTCGCAAGGTTCTCATCCACGGTCTTTACAGTCGAGGAAAGTCTTGAAAGCAGCCACTTGTCCATCACGGTAAGATTATCAAAATCCAAGGTATATTTTGTCGCGTCAAAATTATCAATATTCGCGTACAGCACATAAAATGCGTAAGTATTCCAAAGCGTTCCCATAAATTTGCGCTGCCCCTCGACCACCACCTTGTCATGGAAACGATTCGGCAGCCACGGCGCGGAATTGATATAGAAATACCAGCGGATCGCATCTGCCCCATATTTTTCCAGTGCATCGAACGGGTCGACCGCATTTCCCTTACTCTTGCTCATTTTCTGACCATTCTCATCCTGTACAAGACCTAGGACAATCACGTTCTCATAAGGCGCTTTGTTAAACAGAAGTGTCGAGATCGCCATCAGGGAATGGAACCATCCACGTGTCTGATCCACCGCCTCAGAAATAAATTTTGCCGGGAACTGCTGCTCAAATAATTCCTTGTTCTCGAATGGGTAATGGTGCTGCGCAAATGGCATGGAACCGGAATCAAACCAACAGTCAATCACCTCCGGCACGCGCTTCATCACGCCGCCACATTCCGGGCATTTCAATGTGACCGCGTCGATATATGGGCGGTGGAATTCAACAGTCTTCGCTTCCTCCATACCGCTCATTTCATAAAGCTCCCTCCTGCTGCCGACACAGTGCTGGTGCCCGCAGGAGCATTCCCAGATATTAAGCGGCGTGCCCCAGTAGCGGTTTCGCGAGATGGCCCAATCCTGGATATTTTCCAGCCAGTTTCCAAAACGCCCCTTGCCAATGGACTCCGGGATCCAGTTAACCGTATCGTTGTTGCGCAGCAGGTCATCGCGCACCGCGGTTTCACGGATATACCAGGATTCCCTCGCATAATAGATAAGCGGCGTGTCACAGCGCCAGCAATGCGGGTAGCTGTGCTCGAATTTCGGAGCGTCAAAGAGCCTGCCGTCCTTCTCCATATCCTTTAAGATCAGCGGATCTGCCTTCTTTACAAACATTCCCGCATAATCGGTTTCTGCCGTCATCTCTCCTTTGCCATTTACAAGCTGTACAAATGGAAGATCATAGTTCCTGCCGACCTTCGCGTCATCCTCGCCAAACGCTGGCGCAATGTGGACAACGCCCGTGCCGTCCGTAAGCGTAACATAACCATCGCAGGTAATATAATATGCCTTCTTGCCCTGCTGCCTGCAAAGCTCCACTGCACAGTCAAAAAGCGGTTCGTACTCCTTATATTCCAGTTCCTTCCCGGTATAGCGGACAAGGATCTCGTAAGCAGGGGCTGAAACGTTTTCGTCTGTCCCCCCGTCCGCCTTCTTCCCACCTTTTCCTGCATCCGCTTTTGCCGCAAGCTTCCCAAGCACTGTATCAAGCAGCGCCTCCGCCATATAGTACGTATACCCGTCCGCTGCCTTCACTTTCGCATAGGTTTCATCCGGGTTTACACAGAGTGCCACATTGCTTGGCAGTGTCCACGGCGTTGTTGTCCAGACAAGGATATAAGCATCCTCATCTTTCATCTTAAAGCGTGCGATTGCGGAGCGCTCCTTTACATCCTTGTATCCCTGTGCCACCTCGGCGCTTGAGAGCGGTGTGCCACAGCGAGGACAGTATGGGACAATCTTAAAACCCTTGTAAAGCAGCCCCTTGTCCCAGATCTGGCGCAGCGCCCACCACTCAGACTCAATATAATTATCATGGTAGGTCACATACGGCTCGTCCATATCCGCCCAGAAACCAACTGTTCCGGAAAAATCTTCCCACATGCCCTTGTATTTCCAGACACTCTCCTTGCACTTTTTGATAAATGGCTCCAGACCATAAGCCTCGATCTGATCTTTGCCATCAAGCCCCAACAACTTTTCCACTTCGATCTCGACCGGAAGCCCGTGCGTGTCCCAGCCCGCCTTGCGCGGCACGAAAGAACCTTTCATCGTATGGTAACGCGGGATCATATCCTTGATCACACGTGTGAGTACATGACCAATATGCGGTTTGCCGTTTGCAGTCGGCGGACCGTCATAGAAGGTATAGGTTTCCCCACCCTTTCCCGCTTCCATGCTCTTTTGAAAAATTTTGTTCTCGTTCCAGAATTTTAGGACTTCTTTTTCACGATCCACAAAATTCATGTCGGTTGATACTTTTTCATGCATATTTCTTGCCCCTTTCCTACAATATCACAGACCAACCCGCGATACTGCGTTGACTACCGCTGCCTACGCGCCCGACACTCTTTTTCCCTCCTTATATGGGATGCCGCTATGGACAACGCAGATTTGCAAGATAATCCGCCAGCCAGTCCAAATACCGGTAATAGTGGAATGTGCCGTTTTTCGCCATCTCCTTCAATTCCGCGACTGACACCCACTTAACATCGGAAACCTCCTCCTTCTGGAGCTTTAGTTCCTCCGCCTTCACATCGGTATGTACAATCCAGACCGTATTAAAACTATCAATACGCTTAAATACCGCGACCATTTCGGAGTTTTCTTTTGTTGCACAAAGACCCAGTTCTTCCCAAAGTTCCCTCTGACAAGCTGCCCACGCATCCTCACCCTGCACCGCCGACCCACCGGTCGCCGCCCAGAGTCCTGGCATTAGCTTTAAGTCTGGGTTACGTTTCTGGATTAGTACCTGCCCCTGCGAATTTACCGGATAGACTGCCACGACCAGATGATATTCCCCGGGCGACAATGGATTTCCACGCTCGTGTATCCTGCCGGTCTTCTGAAAGCAATGGTCATATACGTCCCACAGTTCCATCCATTTTCTCCTTTCTTGAATAAGAAAGGCCCTCATCCAAACAGGATAAGGGCACCACTCGCTTCAAACCACCTATTTTTCATGTACGCCGCAGGGCATGTCCCTCGCTTTTATACATTATCCGTGTAACGGCGGATACCGGTACAGCTTACTGGTTTTTCAGCCGCACAGCTCGGAAGTGATTTTCCATGCCAGTTACTCGCCACCGGCTCACACCCCTCCCGGCTCGCTGCACACTTTTGCTGGCATCTACTGTCTTCGTCAACGCTCTTCGCTTTTATTTCTGTAGCATTATCATAGTATAGAATGCGGGGTTTGTCAAGGGCATAGATGTCCCAAGTTTTGATATTTTGTATTTTTTCCCATTTTTCCACAGATATACCTGGACACAATTAAGAAAAAAAGAGATCCAAATTTCGCTTTGATGAACAGGAAGTATAAAAAATTGCTTTCCTTTTGGGTGAAATGGATATATAATAAGGTAACGATGAATCAGAATTTTGGGAGAAAAATGACATGGAATTGAATAAAATTAGAATTAACGGCATCCCTTCTATATCATGGGGAGAGCCAAGTGATAAAATAATAATTGCGGCGCATGGAAGTCATTCTTCAAAAATTGATGACTGTATTTGGGTACTTGCGGAAGAAGCAGCTACAAAAGGCTATCAGGTTCTTAGCTTTGACCTGCCACAACATGGAGAAAGAATATATGAAACAGATTTTATTATGCCCGCTGAATGTATTAAAGAATTAAAAACAATGTACTCATACGCAGCAAGTCAAAGTAAGGCAATTTCACTTTTTGGCTGTAGTATGGGAGCATATTTTGAATTGCTTACATTTGCGGATATGGAAATAGAGAATGCGTGGTTTCTCTCCCCTGTGACAGATATGGAACGAATTATTCATAATCTAATGGATTACTGTCAAATCACAGAAGAAGAGTTCAAAGAAAAGATAAAGATAGAGAATGATATAGAGCCATTATACTTTCCGTATTATGAATATGTAAAAAGCCATCCGATTAAAGCATGGAATCATAAAACATATATTCTTCGTGGAGAGGGTGACACATTATGCGAATACGATTATGTAAAAAACTTTGCAAATAGATTTGGCTGTGAACTTACAGTGCAAAAAGGAGGAGAACATTGGTTTCATACAGAATCTGAACTTGAATTTTTTAGAAAATGGCTCCGAAAGCGACTATTCTAAATTCTGATTTGTAGAATTTTAGCCAGCTAAAAACTGAATAATCGCCACTACATAGGACGGCATAACAAGACAGGAAATCAAGAAAAGGTTTCCTGTTTTTTTCGCCCATTTTTGGCATTTTGAAAAATTGCCAGTATTATGCCGTGCAAAGGGGAAATAGAAACAAATTCCCCCTCCTGTTTGGCAAATCTGCAGGCTGTCCGTGGAGGCTTTCTTTCATCCCCGGCTTGGCAGAGCCTGTTAGTACACTGTAGCAGGATAGGGAGGGCATTACAAGAGATAGTGGAATACACGCATTTTAAAGTGAAATGGAATGTACCAATGAAATATATAGGGCATAGACAGTATGTCATTTCAGCCAAAACGGAATAAATTGTCTATAATAAATACACGGCTTTTTACCAGTTACGCAGGCGGTGCATAAGGAGTTTCGCAGGTTTATGGAATCGGAGAACAAACGGCCTGACGATGAGAACCACCGCCAGAACCGCTGAATTAAGGTACTAGAGGATAATGTCAGGCAGATTGGTGCGCTGACAACTTTGGTTAAGAAGCAAACGACAAACGGATATTCCTGACCGAAAAACCGCTTGGGCAACTGCAAAAATTCAGTATGGAAACGGAGCGGTAACAGGCGGGCGAAGGATAATATAACCCTATATATCGGTTTGTCAACAACAGTCCCAGTTGTAAAGCACCTGAGTGAAGTCCAGTTTTTCCAGGTCCGCCCGGGCAATGAAAAAGTTGGCCACGCCGCAATCTCCCCACAGAATAGGATTATCACCGTCCTCTGTCCGCATGGAGTCAATTTGGAGCAGCAGGGTGTCGAAGGGGCTGTCCTCGCTTCTGGGATCCTCCTGGGTAAAGCTAGGATAGCCCAGCATCCAATGACCGCCATTCATACAGCCATCCTCAGTTTCCATCTGGCTCTCGAACAGTTCCTCATAGACATCATCATCCAAGAACTCATAGGACTTCTGCTTTCCCATGTCCACTCCCATCACGGCCTGGACTGTAGCACAGAAGGCATCCTCAAAGATAAGGGAGCGGTCGTTGGCGAAACTATCAGCCCGTTGGACAGAAATGGCCAACTCCTTTGCTAAGGGGCTTACCCTGTAGTCGTCTATCAAACCGGGTGCGCCCAGGGCGGACACCTGTTCTAAAGTGACACTTCCATTAATCTGCGGATGATAAACCACCCGGTAGTTCTTTTGATCTGGAACGCAGGTGAAATTACAGCCAAACATCTCATCCCGGGCGATGAAGAATTGCAGCAGGCCAGTTTTGGGGAATGGTGGATCCATGTCCGCCTGGCCGAAGTTGATTTGCGCCAGCAACTGCATGGGCTGACCCTTTTCGTCCACTGGGTAAGGCTGGCTCAGATCCCAGTAGGGCAGACCGCCAATCTTGCTGTCAGCCAGGTTTGGAACCACGCCCCACTGAACCCATAGCCGGTAGGCGGGAACTTTTGTCCGGGTCTTAAAGTCCTTTAGCAGAGCATTTAGGGGGATATCTTCCTTGTAGGGCTTCCTGCCAGGTATTGACTGGATAGTTTGGGCTGGTTTCTGTTCCACGATAACATTGCTGGTATACTCAATGAATTTGATATTCAGACTGTCCAGCACTTCTGTATGAATCAGACAATCCTTCCGGGGCAGACACACATACGCCAGTTTAGGCAGTTGAGCCAGCAGGGAGCAGTCCCGAAAGTCCGTCCAGCCCACATCCAGCTTTTTCAAATTCTTGCAGTTTGCAAGGAAGGCATAGTCCTTATGCCGAAAGCCGTAAGAGAAAGGAAAAATCAAGGTGTGGAGGTTGGGCAGCTCGCCCAACAGCTCAAAAGCTCCTGTCTTAATTTCCAGCCAGTCCCCGACACGGTTCCCATCTTTCCAGAGCTGGAGTGCAGAATCCTGTTTGTTGTGCCACTTTGTGATGGCCTTTACTCTAGTTAAGTCGTAAGGTTTGTTAGGAAACCCTGCTGCATCTTCAATGGTTTTTAGAAGCCAGGGGTCGATTTTTTTTACATCCATAAAAGTGTATCCTCCGCAAATTTGTGTTTATATGAGTATAGTACGAAACCGCCAGACTTTCAAGCCTTGCTGCGGACTCTTACAGGGGGGTTTTCTCTATCATCTTTTACAACAAGGTTGATACAGAAATGTCTTTCCCCGTCAATAAAATCCTCCTGCTTAAATAGTTGATTTTTCACCCCACTTTCTGTCCATCCCTACAAATTCCGATTGTGATTTGATGATTTTTAAGGGAAGCATTAGCTGTTATATTTTATTATTCAAATCCCCGCTAACCCTTGAAAACACTAAGTTTATCGCAGGTGAACTTTCCCTTAAAGTTTCCCTTGTATTATATCTTCCCACAGGACATTACGAACCCTAATAAGGAAAAAATGAGGGAAACAAAATCACATAAAACATTATAACACAAAATATACGGGAATTGCGAACTGATTGAAATGCTTTCAAAAAAAAATGAAAAGAGGACAAATAAAAAATGAATATGATTTACGCAACCTACAATATCCACCATAACAGCATTGACGTATACACCCATGCAGGTTATTTCTTGCAGATAGACTGCAATAAAGCAAAAGAGGGATTGAAAACTACTCCCTGCTCTGAATGTGCCTTAAATGCTTTGGCAATAGATAAGCCGCTTGAGTATGCAAGGCTGTATCTTGAGGGTATTATGCAGATGTGGGTAGATGCAAAAGACAGCCTTGCACTGTGGTAATTAAATCACTTCAAGACCTTTGTTGTCTGCTCTTCCAAAATAGGCATTTGATGTATGGCAATCTTGTTAAGTTTTATTAAGCGTTCTTTCTGATTCAGCACATCAGCCTCTGATGCATATATAACTGAAGTTTGCTGTGGCGTAAGTTCAGGCGGAATGAGATTGGCTTTGATTGCATCTGTATGTATTCACTCCATCCAAACAGAGCCTGCTCTTCTTTCTTTACAGTTCCTTAGTTTCCCCATGTGACGATCCCTCCTTCGTGCATTAAGCAATAGATCACAATAGCCTGTTGTACCTCTAACAAATTTTTCTTAAACTGATAGCCAACAAAGTAATCAGAATCAATTACATCTTCGGATACTTCCTCGCCACGATAGAATGGCGGACAAGGGTTTAAAACGGCATTTTCATTTGCCATATCCATAATTTCTTTCGTAATTTGATAGTGTTCAAAATCTCCAAGTATGTCTGCCGGTAATGAATCTGTACATATAATATCTTTGCCTTTAATAGCTTCTTTGATATCTCTAAATGCCTGCACTCCTTCCATTTCGTATCCTTTTGGACAGCATTGTGACAATTCAAATCCTAAAACATCCGCCGCCTCCTTCCATGAAAGACCAATATTGCTGGATTTTCCACAGAAAAGGAATTTGTCTTTTGTAAAATCTACTCTGATTTTAGATAATGAATACATATCTGAAATAATCTCACAGGGATGATTCCAATCTGTCATTGCATTTATGACAGGAATTGTTGAATATTGCGCAAGTTCCTTAACCACATCTATATTTCTATGTCTGACAATGATTCCATCTGCCCAATTATTCAGATATCCACAAACATCTTTCAGCTTTTCTTTTTTATCCAAGGTTTCTGCCGGAAATAGTATTGACTGTCCGCCAAGCAGATATATTCCCTTTTCAAATGTTACACGGGTTCTTAGACTTGTACTGGGGAAGAATAAAACCATGCTTTTCCCATTTAGGAAATTTTTAAATTCCCCCTTTTGAATTTTATCTGCTATATGAAAAATTTCAAAAATATTATCTTTTGTAAAGCACAGTAAATCAATTAAATTACTCAATCAAGAGCCTCCTTTCTTTACGTTATATCCATTGGATAAATGCCGTTCTGTCTTCACTGGGATACCCTGCCTTTCTGTAAAAACCTAATGTACTTTCTTTCTTGGAACCTGTAAGCAGCATCATTTATAACAGTTTTCTTTTCGGGCAATTTCTTTTGCAAAATTCAGGCACTGCGTTGCCAGTCCTCTTTTTCTGAACTTTTCAT
>CAMWUU010000066.1 GCA_947177515.1 uncultured Lachnospiraceae bacterium | reverse complement strand
AGGTAGAGCAGGCAAAATGAAAGGAAACCTTTTAGGTAGAGTTTTCCAGAAAGGATTTTTTGTTCCTCCCAAGTAGTTTCGCCCGAAATTTTCATAATGGCGGCAATGTCCGGTTTGGTATCCGGCACATTAATATCATCGTTTAAATTAAGCTGAAGGCTGCTTTTGCATTTCAGCTTGTTCATATGGATGTTCTTTTTTATCAGTTCCAAGAAAAATCCCTCCTCATATTCCGGAAAATATAGTTTCACGGTAATTTATATGAAGAGGGAAAAGAATTTATGCCGTTTCGGCTTACCGGTTCCAGAAGTTTGTCAGATAAGTTTGTTTCCCGTACTCTCCGACTTTAAAACGATAAAATGCATGTTCCGCTGTCGGGCGGTCGGAAAATAAGCCGAATACAGTCGGGCCGCTCCCGCTCATCAGGGCACCTAGCGCCCCCGCTTCAAGCAGCTCTTTTTTGATTGTGTCAATTTCAGGGTGCAGGGGGATGGTAACGGATTCCAGCGTATTGCCAAGATTAGCGGCGATCCCCGTTAGGCTGCCAGATTTCAGGGCGCTTAGCAGCGCGTCAATATCCGGGTGGGGTGCGCCAAAAAGACTGAGATGTTCATATACATAGCGCGTGGAAACGGAAACCGGGGGTTTTACGATCAGACAGTAGGCTTGCGGGGGAGCAGGCAAAGGGGTCAGGCGTTCGCCGATCCCCTCGGAAAGTGCAGTTCCCTGCATCAGGCAGTACGGAACATCCGCGCCCAGCCTAACACCAAGCTGCTTTAGTTCTTCTAAGGAGAGTCCAGTATGGTAGAGTTCATTAAGCGCAGTAAGTGTTGCGGCGGCATCGCTGCTTCCGCCGGCAAGACCAGCAGCAACCGGGATATGTTTTTCTAGGGTAACATGGATGCCGCAGCGCTGTTTTGTTTCCTCAAAAAAAAGTGTTGCTGCCCGATAAATCAGGTTATTTTCATCGCACGGCAGATAGGAGAGGTTGCTCTTTAACGTAATGCCCGCTGTCTGTGTCATTTTCACCGTTAATTTGTCAAACAGACGGATTGTCTGCATCAGCATTCGCACTTCGTGGTAGCCGTCCGGCCGTCTGCCAAGAACGTCCAGCCCAAGATTTATTTTGGCATAAGCCCTGACCTGTATGGATTCCATCACATTTCCCCCGTTTTGTATTTATTTTTGGCGGAATACCCGCCGGTTCCTGTTTATTATATGGAATATTTGGGAGGAATGCAAGAAAAGTCTTTATCATTTCGCTAAAATATGGTATAATGACCCCATAAGGTGGTGATGAATTGAATAAATCGATGAAAATGCTGCGGACGGTCAATGCATATATGCGTTGGTCAGTTTATTTTTTCATCCTGATGCTTGCCATGGACGCATGTATTTATGCGGCGGAGCCAAAGGTGCTCTATATTGCCCTGATTTTTACTGTGGTCTATCTGGTGATCCTGCTCGTGCTGTTTTTCCATAAGAACCGCAAAATTATGAGGCAGTTAACGGACTTTGGGTTTCGTTTTAACCAGGTACAGCGAAAAATGCTGCTTGACTTGCAGGTTTCATATTGTATGCTTGACCGGGACGGTTTTATCCTGTGGGCAAACGACAAATTCCGTGAGATTACCGGCATGGGCTTCCGCAACCATTGCCAGATACAGGAATTTTTTCCTCAAGTGACGGCGCAGGTTCTTTGTGAGTGCGGGAACGGGTTGGAAATGACGGTGGATGATGAGGGGAAACGCAGGCGTTATGAACTGTCGATGCAGAATGTTGCAGTGGAGGAACAGGAGGAGGGTGACCAGGAGGGAAAGGGGGAGATTATCTCCCTGTTTGTTTATGACGAAACCGAGAAAAACAGGCTGCGTGTACAGAATGAGGAACGTTGCCTGGCGATTGGTATGATCTATATTGATAATTATGATGAAGTCCTAGAAGGTGTCAACGAGGTGAATGCATCGCTGTTGCCGGCGCTTGTAGAGCGCAAAATCAACCAGTATATGCGCAATTACGATGCGGTGGTAAAAAAGACAGAGATGGATAAATTCCTGGTTCTGTTCCAGAAAAAATATCTGGATGATATGAAGAAGGACAAATTTAGTATTATGGAAGAAGTCCGTTCACTGCATATTGTCAATACAGTCAGCATTACGATCAGCATGGGGATTGCGCTGTGTGAGAATGACGGGTCGGCAGAGCGGCCATATTCCTTCCTCGCTGCCTTTGAATCGGCAAAGAGGGCAATTAACAGTGCCCTTGAACGCGGCGGCGACCAGGTAGTGGTCTGTGGTGAGAACCCGGATCGCAGCAGTTTCAGTTTCTATGGCGGCAACAGTGAGTCAGCGGAGAAGAGTAAAAGGGTGCGTGTGCGCGTCAAAACAGATATTATCTGCGGTTATATTAAGGATGCGGAGAATGTACTGATTATGGGGCATATTAACTGCGATGCGGATTCCTTTGGCGCGACGGTCGGTATGTACCGGATGGCGAAATTCATTACGGACAAAGTGAATATTGTGCTGGATAAGGAAATGCGGACCGTGGCGATGATCTTAGAGCAGTACCGTGCTAGTAAAAGTTATGAGGAAGGCATGTTTATCAGCGGCGCGGAGGCAGAAAAGCGTGTTGGGGCAGGCACATTGCTGATTGTGGTCGATGTGAACAGCGAAAACCGCACAGAATGCCCTGTGCTGGTTGGCAAGGCAGGAACCATTGCTGTTATCGACCACCACCGCGAGAAAAATCCGATCAATGCGGCAGTGACCTATTCGGAATCTTACGCGTCCTCAACCTGCGAACTGGTGACGGAGATGTTACAGCATTTGGAAGGAAAAACGCAGTTGGAGGGAAAGACCCTGAATCTGAGTGCCGACGATGCCGATGTGATTTATGCGGGGATATTGCTTGATACCAACAGTTTTATTACGAAGACCGGCGTGCGGACATTTGGTGCGGCAATGTATCTAAAACGCAAGGGTGCCGATATGACGCGTGTGCGCAAATGTTTCCGCCAGGACAAGAACAGTGTCTATGAGAGGGCGCGCATTATTAACCAGGCGGAAACCTATATGGGGATTTATGCTATGGCAGTCAATGATTTTGTGGGTACAAAAGAAGAGGTTACCGAGATCGGTTCACAGATTGCCAACGGACTGCTTGATGTGGAGGGGGTGAAAGCCTCATTTGTCTTTACGCAGTGTGATGGTGTGATTAATGTCAGTGCGCGTTCAATTGATGAGGTCAATGTCGAAATTATTATGAACCGCTGCGGCGGCGGCGGGCATTTTAACATGGCGGGCTGCCAGATGAGGGATTGTAATGTGGATGAGGCGGTAAGACGTGTGAAGGGGACGATTGCGGAAATGGTGCGGGACAGCAAAGAACAGCAGCAGGCGTAGAAATTTGAAAGTGCAATCGGATTCTTTCTCGATGGAGTATTGTGAGTACATTTGGGATAAGTAGGAATTGAAAAATGTAAAAAATTGTAAATTCGTAAAAAGGAATGTATTTTTTGGAATTTATTGAATATGGAAAGAGAAAGGGGAAAAAACATGGAAGTTATTTTGTTGGAGGATGTAAAATCACTGGGGAAAAAGGGAGAGTTAGTTAAGGTGAGTGACGGCTATGCAAGGAATTTTATTTTGCCGAAAAAGCTGGGACTTGAGGCTACACCGAAGAATCTGAATGACCTGAAACTGCAAAAAGCGGCGGAAGCAAAGCGTGCGCAGGAGTTGCTTGAGGATGCACAGGCGCTTTCCGCTACTATTGCACAGAAAAGTATTATGCTGAAAATCAAGACCGGCGAGGGGGGCAGGACATTTGGCTCCGTATCATCAAAGGAAATTGCGCAGGCCTTAAAGGATCAGCTGGGGCTTGATATTGACAAGAAAAAGTTGGTGCTTGCGGAGCCGCTGCGCAATCTGGGTACATTTACTGTTCCGATTAAACTCCATCCAAAAGTAACAGCGGAGCTTAAGGTTCGTATTGATGGGATTTAACCTGGGAGGAACGGCTCGGAGGATGGTATGGATGAGGCGCTGATTAAAAAGGTATTGCCACACAGTGAGGAAGCCGAACAGTCAGTGATCGGATCAATGATCATGGACGGCGAGGCGATTGTGACTGCTATGGAAATTTTGGTGCCGGGGGATTTTTATGGAAGACAGTACGGTATTTTATTTGAGGCGGTTACGGAGCTTTTTGGGGATGCAAAGCCGGTTGACCTGGTAACTTTGCGTGATAAGTTAAAGGAGAAGGATGTCCCGCAGGAACTTTACAGCATTGAGTTCCTCGCTGATTTGGTTCGGGTTGTTCCGACTTCGGCTAATGTGCGCTACTATGCGCAGATTGTCAAGGATAAATCCGTGCTGCGCAGCCTGATTAGGGTGACGGAGGGGATCAGTAATGAATGCTACCTGGATCGGGAAAAGCTTGATGATATCCTGGCGGTTGCGGAAAAAAATGTTTTTGATATTGTGCAGCGGCGCGGTTCGTCGGATTTTGTCAGCATCCGGGATATTGTGATCCAGTCGCTTGACAATATCGAGGCGGCTTCGCGCAACAAAGGGGCAGTAACCGGCATCGCGACAGGTTTTTATGACCTGGATTACAAGACAGCCGGGTTGCAGCCTTCGGATCTTGTCCTGCTGGCGGCGCGCCCCTCAATGGGGAAGACCGCTTTTGTCCTTAATATTGCGGAGCATATCGCGGTCAGGAACAAGATTACAACGGCGATCTTTAGTCTTGAGATGTCAAAGACCCAGCTTGTTAACCGTATCCTGTCCATGAATTCCCGTGTGGATGCGCAGGTGCTGCGCACTGGGAACTTGGAGGATGCGGACTGGGCAAACCTGATGGAGAGTGCGCGTATTATCGGGGAATCAGGGCTGATTATCGACGATACACCGGGGATTTCGATCACGGAACTTCGCTCTAAGTGCAGAAAATTTAAACTGGAACAAAATCTAGGACTTGTTATTATAGACTATCTGCAGTTAATGTCTGCCTCGGGGCGTTCTGAATCGCGGCAGCAGGAAATCTCTGAGATTTCAAGATCGTTAAAGGCACTTGCCCGAGAGATTAACTGTCCGGTTGTTGCCCTCTCCCAGCTTAGCCGTGCGGTGGAAAAGCGTGATGACAAGCGTCCGATGCTTTCCGATCTGCGTGAGTCCGGGGCGATTGAACAGGATGCGGATGTGGTGATGTTTATTTACCGTGACGAGTACTACAATAAGGAGTCACCGGAGGCAGGGATCACAGAGATTATTATTGCCAAGCAGAGAAACGGTCCGACAGGGACGGTGAAGCTTGGGTGGCAGGCGGAGTATACAAAATTTGTAAACCTAGAAAGAATTTAATGTGAAAGGGGCACGAGGGTGGAAAAGGGATTTACGAGGTGACCCCTTTCACATGGCAGTAAAAAAGCAGTGGCTTTTTTACTGCTGGTAGGATGCAATGACTGCTCCGCGAAGGGGGAGTGGATTTGTTGGTTGCGCGAGGGTGGAGAAGGTTTGCTGGAAAGGGGGGTTTAGATGGATTATATTTATGAGATGCCGGAGGCTATGCTGTGCGATACGCCGTGTCATGGTGAGGTAAGGCGTTTGGCGTATGATACAAAAACTTATGATGGGGCGGATGACCATGTTTTGCACAAGGGGGCGTGGGTGTATTTGCCTTATGGGTATGATGGGGGGAAGAGGTATAATGTCCTTTATTTGTTACACGGTGCTGGTGTGAATGAGGACTGGTGGTTTAAGATGTTCCCGGATACTGTGAAGATTCTTGACAATATGGTTGCGGGGAAAATATGTGAGCCATGTATTATTGTTACGCCGACTTATTACCGGGGTGAGGAGAAGGATCGGGAAGCTGAGTATATGGCTGAACATTTTTGTTATGAACTGCGCCGTGACCTGATTCCGGCGGTGGAGTCCGCTTTTTCAACCTGGGCAGGGGGTGACGTTTCTGAGGAAAATCTGGTGCAAACCCGTTCGCACCGGGCAATTGCGGGGCTTTCCCTCGGGTCGATGACAACATACCGTGCAGGGTTGTACAAAAATTTTGATCTGTTCTCCTGGTATGGTATGTTTTCCGGCTGTTGCGGCCCGAATGGGAACCGTGAGGAGGAAGTGGGGCGTATAAAGAAAGCCCTTATGGATATGGAGGAACGCAGCCTGGCATTGGATTATCTGTTTTGCTGCAATGGGGATAAGGATGTTGCTTACGCAGAGCATCGGGATGTGATGGAGAGGGTGGAGAAGCTGTGCCCGCAGCTTGTGCGCGGTGAGAATTATGATTTCTTTACAATACCGGGGGCAGTACATGACATGAAGGCATGGCAGTTGCATCTGTATCATGCATTGCAGATTTTTTTTGTAGGAAAATAACGTTTTTTTGAAAAGTGGCTTTCGCTTGAATCACTTTAGGGGAAGTGTGGGGAGGGCTACAGCAGGGTGCATGAAGGGAAATGGCAATGGAAGAATGAGGGACAATATGGAAATAGCCGCTACTATTTGTAGGCGGTTATTTTTTTACCCCGAATTATGAAATTACAGTCAAAACAAAGTCGATTAAAATTTCCGAAAATTGGAATAGTATAGTTGAAAAAACGGGAGCGCATGTTAAAATAGTAGTAAATTGAAATAAATACATATTATAAATACGAAACAGGAGGTTGTTGATGAAAGAAGTGCGCTATATGATTTCGGACGCGGCCAAAAAGATTAATGTTGAGCCGCATGTGCTGCGCTATTGGGAGGAAGAACTTGAAGTTGGTATTCCGCGCAATGAGATGGGGCACCGCTATTACCACGAGGAAGATATACAGATGATGCAGGGCGTGAAATATTTAAAGGAAAGGGGATTCCAGTTAAAATCTATTAAAATCCTGCTTCCTGATGTTGAGCGGGTAATGAAGCTGTCCCACCGCAGGCTTTTAGAACTGCGTGACCGGCTTGAACTTGCTGTGAGCAAGGAGGAACTGCGCCTACAAAGAGAGTTGGAGTTACAACGGGAGTTGGAGTCACAGCAGGAGTTAGGGCAAGACCAAAAGTTGCAGCAGGGGCAGGAATTAGGGCAGGAGCAAAAGTTACAGCAGGAGCAGGAATTAGGGCAGGAGCAAAAGTTACAGCAGGAAACAGAAGATTTTTCTTGCGGGGAAGCTTTTGGCAGGCAAGCAGAAAATAGTACAGGATTAAAAAAGGAATGTGCCGGGGATGGGACAGCGGCAGGTACGATGGCAGGAGGATATGAAGAAATGGAAAATATTACCAGATTTGATGACCTGGCAGCAAGGAATGGTTCTGCAAACCGGAAAGATAAATCTAACAAAAACCGGAACCGCGAGAATAATAAGAAAGAATGGAGGAATGAAGCAGGGAAGGCGGCTGGCAAAGTGGCGGTTAATGAAGCGGATGGGTATAAGACAGGCGATACAAAAAATATGCAGCCGGAAATAAAGCAGGCCAATCAGGCAGCAAAGCTTGTGGAAATGTGGCAGGGCAGCAAGGAAGTAGGGCAGGAAGAAGATTGCGGGCAAGAAGTGGACAAGCAGGGACAGGAAGTGGAGCAGACTGTACCAAGGATGGGACAAGTGATGGAGGCAGAAAGTGTACAAAGTGAGGACATGTATATGGAGGAAACAAATGTTGTGTGGGAAGAGGCAAAGGAGGAATCAGAAATACAACTACAGGAGCAGACAGGGGCAGCCGCTGCTACTGTTGTGTATGAACCAGCAACGGCTGAAAATGAATTGCAGGAGCCAGTGCAGAATGGCGCAACTGTAAGGGTATCGGATCATGCTGTGCGCATGCAGCAGTTTAGGGGGATTATGAATGAGATTGTCACAGATGCGATGCGTGAAAATAACCGTGAACTTGCCGGCAGCATCACGGCCTCCGTTTCACGGGAGATGGAATACCATATGCGCAAGCGTGAGATGATGCTAGAAGAACATTTCAAGCAGCTTGACCGCACGCTCAGGGAGTACCAGTTGGGACAGAAGCAGGCAGCAGTTGCAAGGGAGTGTGGTGGAAGAAGGGAGAGCAAGTTTTTTAAGAAAAATGGGAAGGTGAGGATATAAGAAGAGCTACCGCAAAATCACGGCGCTTTCCGGGATTTACCTGGGAAGCGGGGATTTTGCAGTAGCCTTCATAAATTTTAGGTCACATGTAATGAAATACTTACTCCTCTTCGATGGAGCCGGTCGGGCAGGCACCTGCACATGCACCGCATTCAAGGCATGCATCCTGGTCGATTTCGTAGTGGCTCTCGCCCTCCTTGATCGCACCTGCTGGGCACTGGCCTGCACATGCACCGCAGTTTACACAGCCGTCATTGATCTTATATGCCATCTTGGTTTACCTCCTTTATAGTTTTCTTCATTTTACTCCAAAACGCGCAATAATACAAGCATAAAAATATAAAGCTTTTGTTATATGCCAAAAAGTTTTATGAATTCTGCCGTTTTGTAGCGGATTATGGGGAAAATGGGAAAAAGCCCCCACAATATTTTTTGGGCGCGCAGTATATCTTGACGAAAACCGGAGGATAATTTATAATGGGATACGGAAACGTAAATCCAAGAA
This sequence comes from uncultured Lachnospiraceae bacterium, assembly GCA_947177515.1. Lineage (GTDB taxonomy): Bacteria > Bacillota > Clostridia > Lachnospirales > Lachnospiraceae > RGIG4057. The sequence continues at coordinate 3,354 of CAMWUU010000066.1, read as the reverse complement.
AGAATGGAGGTACATTTATGAAGGTAACAAAGGACATGACGATTGCCCAGATTATCCAGATCGATCAGAATATTATCCCGATTCTTATGGATGCGGGGATGCATTGTGTCGGATGCCCATCCGCCCAGGGTGAGAGCCTTGTGGAGGCAGCATATGTACATGGGATTGATGCGGACAAGCTGGTGGATGATATCAACCATTTTCTGGCGGCAGAGTAGAAAAGGCAGGAAAAAGCAGGGCTACCTAGCAGTAGCCCTGCTTTTTAGTTTAGTTTCTTTAGCATTTGAACAGCTTTATCACGGATAATGCATTCCATATGCTCGTCGAAATAAGAAGCGGTTGCTTCGCCGAAACGCTCCTGTGTGCCGTATTCGCAGGTAATATTGCAGATCTTGTTAAAATCGGCAGGGCGATGTTCCGACATATGGAGCACAAGATGGTAGGAGGCATCGGAAGGATTTTTGTAAAGTGTGTTCTCCCCGTGATAGAACGGGGCAATCACACCAGCTAGGGCAGTTACCTCAGCAAGGGAGGCAAAACGGAATGAATAAATAAGTTTTTTGGCAGGCTGGCTGTCCTTGCTTTCTTCTTCCACAGCCGTCGTGGAACTGCCCTTCTTCTTTTTGGTGGAGAAATCTGGCAGTTTCAGGGAGCCGTCCGCAGTTGCCTTGCGCATAAGCAATTCATTGATTTGCTCAAAGCATTGCAGGATCTGATCGGCTGTTGCCCGGTCTTCCGCAGAAAGCTCATCATCCGCCATCTCTTCGTCCTCGTCCTCCTCGTCCAATGTGAAATTGGAAAAACGGGTATCAAGTTCGTCAGGATCTTCGACCTTGGTAATCACAAGGATCAGACAATCCGGAGAAACGGGGATGGCCTCGATCATTACCGGGAAATTGTCCGTGTCAAAGCCGAATTCCGTGGATGCCTGCTGTATCATATCGTGGAACAGTGCTTTGGCCTTCTCGCTCCCGTAGGCAAGTTCGCTGATACGAAGATGCCTGTCGGCAAGGTCATTTTTATTTAAAGTGCAGCGTATCTGGGTTTCGCTGATCTTTTCGATCTTCATGAAATCACACCTCCCTGTAGGGTTCCCGTATATGGAAATATATGCTTTCGTGGGAATGAACAAAGCTGTATGTGCGGTGTAGTCACCGATATGCAACTTTGCATCAGTAACCTATTTGTATTCAAAGTATAATGGAAAAGTTCTTATAAGTCAATAAAATATTTGTGAATTTTGATGGAGTAAAAGTTTGGAAAAACGGGAATGTATTGCGGATATGTTTGGGAATATTGCATAAATTTGCAGAATCAGGTTTTACAGGGCAAAAAGAAGGTTTTTCTTGCGACTTTTGGACGGATAATCTATAATGGAAATGTCAGCAGGAAGGAGTGATGAAAGATTGGACTAGCAAGTACCGGGTGGTTCAGACCTTAAAAGAGAATGGCACCACAGGAGTCTATCTGGCAGAACATGTCAGGCTTAAAAGGCTTTGCGTTATCAAGACGCTAAATACCAGAAAGGCCGGTGGTGATGCCATATTAAAGGAAGCGCTTTCGCTCAAACAGCTTGCCCATCCCGGTATCCCGAAGATCTATGATATCGAGGAGGGAAAAGAAGGATTTTGTATTGTCGAAGAATATATCCAGGGAGAATCTTTAACATCTTATTGTCTGTCGAAAAATCCAGAAAAAGAAGAGATCATTGAATTTATGTTGCAGCTATGCGGGCTGCTTAAGTACCTTCACGGCAGGACACCACCTATGTTGCATCTTGACCTGAAGCCGGATAACCTTTTAGTTAATGGGGGGAAATTATATCTGATTGATTTTGGGAGTGCACTTCATAAAAAAGCGGACGGGAAACGGGAAGCCTTAACGGGGACACCTGGCTATGCCGCGCCGGAGTGCTACCGTGGGGAAGCGGATGTGCGCAGTGATATTTACAGTGCTGGCAAGCTTCTTGATTTTATGGTTTCGGGGAGCAGGAAAAGGGAGTTAAAGAGGGGGGAGTTTAAAAAGCTTTTGGCGATTGCCAGTAAGGCATGCCGTGATAAACCGGCGGATCGGTATCGCAGCGCGGATGCCATGGAAAAGGTTCTAAAGGCGCTAAAACATAAGAATGCAAAGCATAGTGCCGCCAAAAAAGCAATCTGTGTAGTCGGTCTTGCGGGGAGTGGACGGCGTATGGGAGTAACATATTTTTCACTCGCCTGTGCAGCATATGCAACAGGACATGGGGAGCGCGCCCTTTATCTGGAATGTAACGAAAGCGCTATGGCGGAGCAGGTTGCAGAAAAGGCGGGAAAGGAAGAAGGCGACGGGGTGTTCCTCTACCATGGGGTTCATATGGCGGAGTGCCGCGCTGTCCCCAAAAAGGCTGGGATGGCTGGGTATTCCGTGGAAGAAGAAACAAAATATTATGGGGATTGTGGATACTCTGTGATTCTTGCGGATTTCGGTGTGCTGACCACGGAAAATTTGCAAGGATTCTCGAGTTCTGACCTCTGTCTGTTTTTTGCGGGGGAAAAGGATTGGGAACTGGAAAATACTTGGCGGGGGTTAACACGGCTTGCTGGACTTGAGGAGAAGCTGATAATGATACTTTTCGGAAGCTCCAAACGAAGATACCATGCATTTTCAAAAAGGCTTCCCGGAATTGTATGCAGGCGCATGCCCTTTATGAATGGGATGGAGGCAGCTTCTGAGAAGGAGGTGATGCACAGGCTGCTGGCGGAAGTGTTTGAGCGTGCGATGTGAAATGACGGAATGCGCAAAATACATAGGGAGCCAGGAACGGAGGAGGTATGAAGGGCAGCAAAAGAACAGTAAAGATCGGGGTGTGCGGCATTCATGGGAAAGCCGGGGCAACCCATGTAAGTCATATGATTGCGCTCTATTTATCAGGCAGCAGGCGGAAAAGGGTAGTTGTGGTGGAGGGAGATGGCAGAGCCTCCTTAAGGCATCTTGAGCGCTACTTGTTTGGGAATGTGGAAAGAGGATGTTTTTCAACACGGCGCTGTACTTACCGCTATGATATGGCGGACTGGGAAGAGGAGAGGGCAGAATATGTAATATATGATACCGGGAGCGGGGGTGCGTGCAAGTATAACTTGCTGTTTTCATGCGATATCTGTATTGCAATTGGGAATGGCGGTGTATTTTGCAGTGTGGACTGGGAAGAGTTTTTCAAGGCAAGGGAGGTGGGGGAACGAATCCGCTTAAGGGGACTTAAGGACTGGCGCTTTATAAGAAACCATGCCCAGTCGGGTAAAGTTAGTACACTTAAGATATACCTGGGAGGGGAAGAGCAGAAAATCAGGATATATGGGCTGGGGGTGGAGGAAAACC
>CAMWUU010000065.1 GCA_947177515.1 uncultured Lachnospiraceae bacterium | reverse complement strand
GATAAGATGAAGAAAGTATTCCAGGATTTTGTCAAGGCGGTGCTGTCAGGTTTTATGATTGGGATTGGGGGGACGGTATACCTGTCATGCCAAAACAAAATTGTAGGGTCGTTTTTATTTACGATCGGGCTGATTACCATTTGTGAGTTCGGGTTTAACCTGTACACCGGCAAAGTGGGCTACACAATGGTGAACGGGCAGGGACTGGCGGATAAGTTTGGCTTCCTCGGCACGGTTGTCCTTGGCAATTATACCGGCACATTGCTTTACGGTCTTGCCTACGGCGCGGGTAAGCCGGAGCTGCGTGAAACGGCGGAGGGGATCTGCACAAAAAAGTTGGAGCAGAATTTTCTGATGGTATTTTTGTTGGCCATATGTTGCGGTATGCTGATGTTTATTGCCGTGGATGCCTACAGGAAGAACGCGGGGAATTTTGCCAAATATGTGGCAATCCTGATTGGCATCCCGACTTTTATCCTTTCAGGTTTTGAACATAGCATAGCGGATATGGTGTATTTTGCGCTTGCACCGCTCTCTGTGAATTTCCAGTTAAAGACTTATGCGTTCCTGCTTGTTGTGCTAGTCGGCAACGGGATTGGGGGTGTGATGATCCCGTGGTGCCAGAAATACATTTATCCGGAAAATAATGTAAAAGGGGCATAAGTACGGGGCGGGGGTTTGGGAGTGGAAATCCCCGCAAAAGGAGATTAGGAGTATTCAGCGATGCGGGTGACGGCAACGTAGATTTGGGATATTTTATACCAGGTTGGGAAGTCCACGATACCGCTTTGCGGGAGGTCAAACTGCTTTTGGAAAGCGATGACGGCCTCCCTTGTTTTTTGCCCGAAAATGCCGTCCGCGGCGATATTTGGGATAGGGTAGTACACATTTGCAATGGTATCGAGCTGTTCCTGCATCTGGCGGACTTTGCTTCCCCTAGAGCCAATGGTGAGCGGCTCGCCCGGGTAGGAGGAAGGGATGCCTGAGATTTCTTCGGAGGTATTGATGTATATGGACTGCCCATAGAAATAGCGCAGGATCTGGATGGCAGTATACCCCTGGTCAGCTAAGGATTTTGAACCCCACTGCGACATAAGGTTCGGGCAGGTTACGCGCTTGCCATCGCAGTACTGGGTTAGGATTGGCTGGCGCACATTCGGGCGCGAAAGGTAATTGTTAAAGATATTGTCCACCGCCTCGCTGATGGTATCGTAGATATTGCGCTCGTTAATCCATTTGTGGTCGTAGGCCGTCGAGGAAGTGATGGTGAAATTGTAGCCTTTGTTGCGGTAGAATTCTGTGTATACGCGGTTTAAAGTGAAGGACTGTATTGCCAGTATGTTTGCATAGAGGGCTGCCTGCGGCCAGGTCGCATAGATTTCGCTGGATGCCACGTTTTTAATGTAATCCCGGTACGGTACATAGTAGTTCGGGGCGGAAGAATCCGAAGGGGGACCATCATGGACCACAACAAATTCGGGGATGACCACACGGCTTAGGACAATCTCGCCTGTTTCAAAAGTTGGCTGGATTTCCGGCTCAATGATTTTTGGAGGATATTCGCCGTAGAGGGTATGCGGGCCGATCACAAAGACCTCTGCGCTGTTTGGTTCGTTGTCTGCTACGGGATCAAGCAGGACATTCTGGATGGCCGTGACATCGGGCAGCAGTTCCGCCCCGTTGATTAGAATTGGTTCATAGCCCTCTGCGGTAATATAGAAGGTATACTCCGAATAGGGCTGGTTTGCAAGTGGTTCCATACTGTATGAGAGTGGCGGTGTTGGAAGGCTGATGGTAGGAGTAAGGCCTGTTCCATCGGTTGTAATTGTCTGGATCACACTGTCCGGCTCCCCACTGTATGAAATGGTAATGGAAGCATTTTCAACCGGGCGGTTGTTGGTGGAAGCAAGAACAGAAATCCTAAGCTGCCCGGTTGCGTCAGAAGGATCCCGTTCGTCTGATGGCGCAGTAAAATCCTGTGTTGGCACAGGGTTTTCCTGCATTGCAGGGTTAATGTCACCCGGGATATTGTTGGAAGAACCGCTCTCGCTTTCGGCTCCCCCAGGTATGGAAGGGGGATTTATGGCGCGGCCAGAATCCGTATCCTCCTGTTGCATGGTAAGTTTCCTGTTTGCTGTGTTTTGTCTTTGTGGGGTCAGTAAAAATGGGGTTCGTTTCATAATTGCCCTCATTCCTATTGTCATTCTTTCCAGTATATGCACGGGGATAGGAAATAAAAACACCTATCACAGTCTGCATTTTCTGTTATATTTTGTCGAATTTGCATAAAATTTTATTTTAGCCCAATATATGCTTGTATTTTGCCAGGGCGTGTGATATCATTTTAGCAATTTGGGTATTGGTGGAATAAAAACCGAACCAGCCTCATAGAAGACGTATGACCTTAGGGAGCAGGATCCTTCCTGATATGGGGCTTTATGTCTTCTTTTTTTTACACAGGAAATGGAAGTTTTTGGAAAATTTAATTCAGTTAAGCTGGGTGTGCTGTGCATTGGCGGCAGAAGGAGGATTGTATGAAGGCATATCTGATATTGGAAGACGGTCATGTATTTGCCGGGGAGGGGATTGGGGCGGAGAAGGAAATTATAAGCGAGATTGTGTTTAATACCTCGATGACGGGTTATCTTGAAATCCTGACCGACCCTTCCTATGCGGGACAGGCCGTTGTCATGACCTACCCGCTGATCGGAAATTACGGTGTGTGTCTGGCGGACATGGAATCGGAAGAACTTTGGACAGATGCCCTGATTGTGCGGGAAATTTCAAGGATGGCAAGTAATTTCCGCAGCGGGGTATGTCTTGATACTTTCCTGAAAGAAAAAGGGGTTCCGGGCATTGCGGGAATTGACACGAGGGCTTTGACAAAGATTTTACGCGTTAGCGGGACAATGAATGGTATGATTACAACAAAGGAATATGGGGATCTTTCGGAACCTATCGCACGCATAAAAAAATACCGTGTGACCGGCGTGGTGGCAAGGGTATCCTGTAAAGAAAAATACACCATGGCGGTGAAGGATTTTGTACCAACGGATTACGAGGAGGCGCGCATGACCTATATGGCGGACAAAAGCCTGCGCGCGGCGGTTGAAAATGCAAAGCGGGCAGGGGTCTGCCTTGATGAGATTGCGATGTACTGCATGCAGAAAACGGCGGGGATTGAGAAATTAAATGCGGTTGCCGCAGACCCTAGGAAGGCAAGGAAGCATTACCGCGTGGCGATGATGGATTTTGGGACAAAGAAAAATATAAAACACTGCCTGCTAAAACACGGCTGCGAGGTGACGGTCTACCCGGCTGATACTCAGGCGGAGGAGATTCTTGCGGGGGGCTATGACGGAATTATGCTTTCTAATGGTCCCGGCGACCCGGCGGAATGTGTGGATATCATAAAAGAAGTGAAAAAGCTTTCAGAAAGCGGCACACCGATTTTTGCGATCTGCCTGGGGCATCAGTTGATGGCACTAGCAAACGGCTTTGGGACAAAGAAGATGAAGTACGGGCACCGCGGCGCGAACCATCCGGTGAAGGATATAAAGACCGGCAGGGTGTATCTTTCCTCACAGAACCATGGTTATGTTGTGATGGAGGAATCCGTTGACCCGGCGGTGGCAGAACTCCGTTTTATCAATGCGAACGACAAGTCAGTGGAAGGACTTTCCTACCATGGCAAAAAAATCTTTACGGTACAGTTCCATCCGGAGGCATGTGCAGGACCTACGGATACAGAATTTCTGTTTGATGAGTTTGTCCGGATGATGGAGGTGGATGCGTAATGCCAAAAAACAGTGAGATTAAAAAAGTATTGGTTATTGGTTCGGGTCCGATTGTAATCGGGCAGGCAGCAGAATTTGATTATGCGGGGACGCAGGCATGCCGTTCCCTAAAGGAGGAGGGCATTACGGTTGTCCTGGTAAATTCCAATCCCGCCACCATTATGACGGATAAGGATATTGCGGACATGGTTTATATCGAGCCTTTAACGGCCGATGTTGTAAAGCAGATTATTCTAAAGGAAAAGCCGGACAGTGTACTGCCGACACTTGGCGGACAGGCGGCATTAAATATTGCGATGGAGCTTGCGGAGGGCGGTTTTCTTGCTGAAACCGGGACAAAACTGATCGGTACAACCCCCCTTACGATTAAGAAAGCGGAGGATCGTCTGGAATTTAAGAAGACAATGGAGAAAATTGGTGAACCCTGTGCGCCAAGCAAGGTTGTGGAAACTGTGGGGGATGCAGCAAAGTTTGCAGCATCCATCGGTTATCCGGTGGTGATCCGCCCAGCCTATACGCTTGGCGGTTCAGGCGGCGGCATTGCGCACACGCAGGAGGAGTTAGAAGGTATCTGCGCGAATGGCCTGCGTTTAAGCCGTGTCGGTCAATGCCTGATTGAGCGCTGCATTGCGGGTTTTAAGGAGATTGAGTACGAAGTGATGCGCGATGGTGCGGGAAACTGCATTACCGTGTGCAATATGGAGAACCTTGATCCGGTTGGCGTGCATACCGGGGACAGCATTGTGGTCGCGCCGTCCCAGACACTCTCCGATAAGGAATACCAGATGCTGCGTACTTCGGCGCTTAATATTATTACGGAGCTTGGGATCACGGGCGGCTGCAATGTTCAGTACGCATTGAAGCCGGACAGCTTTGAATACTGTGTGATCGAAGTGAACCCGCGTGTTTCCCGCTCGTCGGCGCTCGCATCTAAGGCGACGGGTTACCCGATTGCGAAGGTTGCAGCTAAGATTGCACTTGGCTACACGCTCGATGAAATCCCGAATGCGGTTACAGGCAAGACTGTGGCGAGTTTTGAGCCTGCGCTGGATTATTGTGTTGTCAAGATTCCGAAATGGCCGTTTGATAAATTTATTATGGCAAAACGCACGCTTACCACACAGATGAAGGCAACCGGGGAGGTTATGAGCATCTGCCCGACTTTTGAGGGTGCGCTGATGAAGGCAGTGCGCTCGCTAGAGCAGAATATCTACAGTATGAGGAGCGGCGATTTTTGCATGGATTCTGACGAGGATATCTTAGAGAAGCTGCACCGTATTGATGACCGGCGGATTTTTGTGGTTGCGGAGGCGCTGCGGCGCGGGATTGCCCCGGAAAAAATCCACGCAATTACGCAGATCGACCTGTGGTTTATTGATAAGATTGCAGTTCTTACGGAGATGGAGCGGCGGCTTGAGATGGAACCGATGAGCAGGGAACTGATGGCACAGGCAAAGCGGCTGGAATTTCCGGATCATGTGATTGCACAGCTTTGTGGGAGGAGCCTTGCAGAAATCAGGAGGCTGCGCAGAGAGGAGTATAACATTCGCGCGGCATTTAAAACAGTGGATACCTGTGCGGCAGAGTTTGAGGCGGTAACACCGTATTATTATTCCTGCTATGGGAGCGTGAATGAGGTTAATTTGCCGGCACTTAGAGCATCAAACAGGACTTTGTTATCTCCTGAAGCTTCAAAGAAGAAGGTTCTTGTCCTTGGTTCAGGGCCGATCCGTATTGGGCAGGGGATTGAATTTGACTACTGTTCGGTTCACAGTACCTGGGCATTTAAGCGGCAGGGCTATGAAACAATTATAGTCAATAATAATCCGGAAACGGTCAGCACGGATTTTGATATTGCGGATAAGCTTTATTTTGAGCCGTTGACTCCGGAGGATGTGGAAAGTATTGTTGATTTAGAGAGGCCGGATGGCGCGGTTGTTCAGTTTGGTGGGCAGACGGCTATCAAACTGACGGAGGCACTGCTTGAAATGGGTGTGCCAATCCTCGGCACCTCGGCGGAAAATGTTGATGCGGCGGAAGACAGAGAACTTTTTGATGCCATTCTGGAAAAATGCTGTATCCCGCGCCCGGCAGGAAAAACTGTATTTACTGCCGAGGAAGCCATCCGTGCGGCGAATGAACTTGGCTACCCGGTGCTGGTGCGCCCGTCCTATGTGCTTGGCGGAGCAGGTATGCAGATAGCCATTAGCGATGATGATGTGCGTGAATTTATGGCGATTATCAACCGCAATGTGCAGGAGCATCCAATCCTGGTGGACAAATACCTGATGGGCAGGGAAGTTGAGGTGGACGCGGTCTGCGATGGCGAGGATATCCTGATTCCAGGCATTATGGAGCATGTCGAACGCGCGGGCATCCATTCCGGCGACAGCATTTCCGTGTATCCGGCGCAGTCGGTTTCCGAAAAGGTGCAGCGGGTTATTGTGGAATATACAAGGAAGCTTGCGAATTCGCTGCATGTCATTGGGCTGATTAACATCCAGTTTATAGTCTATGATGAGGAGGTTTATGTTATTGAGGTAAACCCGCGCTCAAGCCGCACTGTGCCGTATATCAGTAAAGTGACAGGCATTCCGGTAGTCGATCTGGCGACAAGGGCGGTGCTTGGTGAAAAAGTAAAAGATATGGGGTTTGGCACGGGACTTGCGGCAAAGTCGGATTATATCGCCATTAAGATGCCAGTATTTTCCTTTGAAAAGCTGCGCGGGGCGGACACTTCGCTTGGTCCTGAAATGAAATCAACGGGTGAGTGCCTCGGTATCTCAAAAAATTTTGACGAAGCGTTATACAAAGCGTTTCTCGGTGCGGGCATTGACCTGCCGAAGCATCGGAAAATGATTATCACGGTCAAGGATGCGGACAAACTGGAAGCGGCAGCCGTGGCAAGGCGGTTTGAGGCGCTTGGTTATGAGATATACGCGACAAGAAGCACGGCGCGGGTATTAAGGGAAAACGGTGTGAACGCGGTAAAAGTAAGGAAGGTAAGCGAGGAAAGCCCGAATGTGATGGATTTGCTGCTCGGTCACGAGATTGACCTGGTGATTGACACGCCAACGCAGGGACGTGACAAATCAAGGGATGGCTTTTTGATCCGGCGCGTATCCATTGAAACAGGTGTGACCTGCCTAACCTCGCTCGACACGGCAAACGCACTTGTAACAAGCCTTGAAACAAGGAAGAAAAGTGCACTTGGGCTGGTGGATATCGCAAAGCTTTCCTCGCCATCAAATGATGCACCGGTATCTGATCAGAACTTCCGGGTATAATAGATATTATATTAGGGAAAGGGTGGGTAATTGGAAGAAAGGTGGGTTTTACAAGGATGCAGTCTGGGAAAGGAATAAAAAAGAAAATGCCGGTACTCTATGGAAAACGGCAGAATTGTTGTGGCTGTTCGGCCTGCTATGCAGTCTGTCCGGTCGGTGCGATCCGGATGCAGCCAAACAGGGCGGGCTTTTTATATCCCGTTATTGATAAACAAAAATGTATTTGCTGTTATCAATGTCTTGGGGTCTGTGCCTTTCAGGCAGATCAGGCAAAAAAGGGGTATCCTGTGGCGTAGGGGATGGGAGGAATTATGGAAAAGCCTTTGGTATATGCAGTAAAACATAAAGATATCGATGTGCGTATGGCATCCCGCTCGGGAGGGATTTTCACAGCCATATCCGACCTGGTGTTAAGGGAAGGCGGCGTGGTCTACGGATGCGCCCTGGATCAGAAATTTAAAGCTTCCCATATCCGTGCAGAAACGAAAGAGGAGCGCGACCGGATGCGCGGCTCAAAATATGTGCAGAGTGATATGGCGGATACCCTGAAAAATATCCGCAAAGACCTGGAGGAAGGAAGGTATGTACTATTTTCCGGAACTTCCTGTCAGGTTGCAGGACTTTATTCCTTTTTGGGAAAGGACTATGGGAAGCAGTTGTTTTGCATGGATATTCTTTGTCAGGGTGTGCCAAGCCCCCTTGTGTGGGAGAGGTATTTGCAGTGGCAGGAAGAGATAAACGGGGCAAAGTGTACGGGCGTTATTTTCCGCAACAAAAGGGATTTTGGCTGGGAAGCGTCAGTTGAAACACTTACGTTTAACCGGGAGGATGGGACAACGAAAACCGTGCACAGCCAGGTTTTTAGAAATCTGTTTGGCTCCCACAGGATCTTAAGGGAAAGCTGCTACCAGTGTCCATACAAGGAAATTAATCATCCTGGTGATATGACCATTGGGGATTTCTGGGGCATAAAGAGGGCAGCACCAAAGTTTGATGACAACTGTGGGGTTTCCCTTGTATTAATCAATACAGGGCGTGCAGGGGAACTGTTTGATGCCGTGAAGGAAGGACTTGATTATGTGTCCTGCCGGATCGAAGACAGTATGCAGACCACATTAAAAAGGCCGCTTGCCTGGCCGGAGGGGCGCGATGAGTTCTGGCGGGATTTCAGGGAAAATGATTTTGATTATCTTGCGGAAAAATATGGTCATTACAATACAGATAATGCAGCAAAACTTGACCGGCTTGCGAAAAAATATAAAAACAGGAATAAGTGGGTTCTTGCAAAAAAGATGTACCGATGTTTAAGACAGTACGGGAAGAGGATTATTCACAGGGAAACGAGGCAGGAATAAAGCCTGCGGGAAAGGGGGAGGCAGGATGGGAAAGAAAGCATGGAATGGGAAAACGAAATTTTTTCTTGCATACACAGTTCTTTTTATCCTGATGGTATGGATCATATTTCATTATTTCTGGGAGGAGGATCGTACTTTTGTCTGGGCGCAGGATGGTATAAAGCAGCATTACAGGGCGCTTTCTTACTATTCTAAGTGGCTGCGGGAGTTGATTTCGCGTTTGTTTGGGGCGCGTTTGGGATTGCCCTCCTACAGTTTCAGTATTGGATATGGATCGGATATCCTGACAACACTGCACTATTACGCGATCGGTGACCCTTTAAACCTGCTTTGTATTTTTGTGCCGGAACAATCCATGCTTTATTTGTATGAATTCCTGATATTGCTCCGCTTTTATCTGGCAGGAATTGCGTTTTCCTGTTATTGCTTTTATCAGGGGAAAGCTCCTTATATAAAAGGGAGTCATGCCAATCTAGGGAGGGATGGTATGGCAGGATTTAGTTTTCCATCAGTACTTGTTGGCACGTTCCTCTATATTTTTTGCGGGTATGCGCTGTATGCCGGGGTACGGCACCCCTATTTCCTGAACCCAATGATCTACCTGCCCCTTCTGCTTACTGGGGTGGAAAAACTTTGGAGGGAAAAGAAACCGGGGCTGTTTATTGGCAGTGTATTTATATCCTCCATAAGCAATTTTTATTTTTTCTATATGCTGGCAATATTCGTAGCACTCTATGCTGTAATACGCCTGCTTTTTGCGAAACGCGAAATATCCTCCTTACACGAAACCGCCTGTAAGAGGGTTTCCTCTGGAAGGGAGGATTTCTCCCATAGGTATGCCTGCTTTAAAAGTTTTTTTGTGGAGATTTTCCGGCTGGCGGGGTATGCGTTGGTTGGTGTTGCAGCCAGCGCAGTGATCCTGCTGCCGGTAATTTTAGCATTCCTGTCCAATTCCAGGCTTTCGAGCGGGTATCAGTTTGATTTCCTTTACAGTATCGGGTATTACGCAAGGCTGTTTGCTGATATGCTGACCGTTGGCACGCCGGGAAAATGGACAATATTAGGATATGTGGTTTTGGTAGTACCTTCCATATTTTCCCTGTTACTGGGAATTATTGAGCCGATTTGGATGCGCCGGTCCGGGAGGGGGCAGCAGGTGGACGAGCCGGGAGATGGTGATGGGAAGCTGGTTTCCCGAGGGGCACTGGGCGCGGGGTTTATCCTGCTTGTACTGTGTTTGATGCTCCCCATGGCAGGATATGCGATAAACGGATTTGCCTATGTAGCAAACCGCTGGAGCTGGGCATTCAGCATGCTGCTTGCCTTTATTGTGGTAAGTGAGTGGGAGGCACTGTTACATACCACGAAAAAGAGGTTTATGGCGGTGGCAGGACTTACCATGTCCTATGCAGCGGTATGTGTTCTCCTGCGAAAAAGTGCCGGGGTAGTTGGCAGGGCAAACCTGAAATTTTCCTTGGGTTTGCTTGCCCTGTGCCTGGCAGTTTTGGCGGTATCCTGCCTATATGGGAGAAAGGATGCCAATGGGAAGAAGGGGCATTTCCCATCTTTTTTTACCGAATACTTCCTGCTTTTTCTTACACTTATTAATCTTTGCGGGCTTGCCTATTTCCGGTATTCAGTAGACTGGGGCAATTATATTAAAGAATTTTGCACAAGAAGTACATTTGAGAGGACGCTTGCAACTTCGGAAATTGGCGCAGTAGCGGATATATCCCGGGATGTAAAAGAGTTTTTCCGCTATACCGGGCATGGGCTTGTGCAGAACGCCACATTGGGGTCGGGGCTGTGTAGCACGCAATTTTATTGGAGTCTTGCAAATGGGGATATATGGGAATTTTTCAAGGAACAGGATCTGACTATAAATTCCAGTTTTAATTACATGGGGCTTGACGACCGTGCGGCGCTGTGCGCACTTGCCGGGGTCAGGTACTATGTGGTAAAAAAAAGGGCGGATACCGTGCCATATGGATACAAGGAAGTGGAACTGTCCGGGGAATTCAGGAAACAATACCGGGTATTTGAAAATCCCCTTGCACTTCCCCTTGGCTATACCTACGAAAATTATATTTTAAGGGAAGAATACGAGGCACTTCCCCCACTAAGAAAACAGGAAGCACTCTTAGAAGGGCTTGTACTTCCTAAAGATATGGAGGGTGTGGAAGGTTTTGAGGCTGTTATTCCGACCACATCCGCACTAGAAATCCCCCATACCAAAAAGAGGAAAGAGGAGGACATCACTTTGGAAGGGGATTGTATTGTGGTAAAGAAGAAAGGGGCAAAGCTTTCGCTTGATTTTGAAGGCCTTGCTGGCTGCGAAACCTACCTTCTGCTTGGTGGTCTTAGCTATGACTGGGAGGGGGAAGAAGCGTCGCAGACCATGGAACTTCGCGTAACAGCACAGGACGACAGCGGAAAAAAACTGGAAAAAACTCTGACATACAAAGGGGAGTCACATGCTTTTTATAACGGGAAACAAGATTATGCAGTGAATCTGGGATACAGTAACACAAAGAAAATTTCCGCTTCCATTATTTTCCCTAGAGCGGGGCGCTATACGATTAGACAGATCGAAATTGTGTGCCAGCCGTTTGACCACTATGAGGATGCCATAGAAAACCTGCGTGCGGAGGGAATGGTGGAAACGGATAAGCATGACGAAAACCTTGTGGCGGCAACAAACTATGTGACGGGGAAAATCAGCCTGTCAAAACCAAAGATTCTGGCACTTTCCATCCCGTATTCCACCGGCTGGAAGGCATATGTGGACGGGAAGGAGCAAACGCTTTTTCCGGCCAATACCATGTATTGTGCCCTTGTGCTTGATCAAGGGGAACATGAAATCGAACTTCGCTATCGGACACCGGGACTTGTGGCGGGCAGTATGATTTCCTTAGTCGGGATAGTAATCTGGATTTTGTGTATCAAAGGAAGGGGCGGGGAGGGGAGGAGGTAAGTTTATTCTGCCAGGGTGCATCCTTTGTTTATAGAAGGTTCAAGTAGGGAGAAAAGATTCAGAAAAAATATTGATCTCCCTACTTGATTTTTTGTATGCTTTGTATTATAATTATTAATACAAAGCATACAAAATGATGGAAGAAAGGGGGATTTTATGGTTATAGCGATACGGGAAGGTTCGGAGATACCGATTTACCAGCAGATACGTGACCAGATTGTGCAGGGGATTTCGGATGGCAGGCTGGAGCTTTATGAACAGCTTCCCACGGTGCGCGCGCTTGCGGAGGAGATCGGAATCAATTCCATGACGGTAAACAAGGCATACCAACTCCTAAAGCAGCAGGGCTATATTATGGCGGATCGGCGCAGCGGGGCGCGGGTTTGCAAAAGTTTTGCAAAAGCCCCGCAGTTAAGCTTTGAGAGCCGGGAACAGCTCTGTGTGCTTGCCGCGGAAGCAAAGATTGGTGGTATGACACAGGAGGAATTCTTAAACGAGTGCAGGCGGTGTTATGAGGGGAGCAGCCAGAAGAAGGGCGATAGTCAGCTTCC
>CAMWUU010000064.1 GCA_947177515.1 uncultured Lachnospiraceae bacterium | reverse complement strand
GGATATGCTGATTGAGTTCCGCATATCCCCTCCCAGCACCACTAACCGGAGAAAGAAATTTCTGTCCGCAAGCTCCCAGATATTTCTTTCTGGTACTATCCGGGGATATGCTGGTTTAATTTACGCAGAGTCCTCCCAAGTACCAAAAAAAGCCCTAAGCTTAACGCTTAGGGCGAACAAAAGTCCGTGGTACCACCTAATTTCAGATCTCTCTGCACTTTGACCGGCCATACAGCCACTTCCATATAACGGTAGAAACCCGTTCCTTTCTAGTGTGGAAAACCTTGGTCTAAGATATTCCTGTTCAAAAGGAATGCTCCCGGATGCCTTCCATGCTACTGCGGAAAGACTCCCACCTTGAAATGCCAGCCGACACAATCCGCAGCACCCATGCATTTCCTGTCTTCTCTCTGAGCCGCATATTCACATGTACTATTTCCGATCAATGCATTTTTGCATTCTGTAAAGATATTATAACGGGGAATGGGGGATGTGTCAAGGAGTTTTTTGGAAACGCCCCTGCACCAGCCGCTAGATTCCCTGCTCTTATGTCTGTTTCCCATTTATTTACCAGCCGATATACAGCACCCCGACCAGATACAGGGACAAAACCATCAAAACCGGATAAAGCAAGTTCAAGACCGACCAGGAATCATTTAACAACGCTCCCACCTGCTGGACTGCCAGACATACCAAACCAACCTTATACAGATAACTGCGCAAATATTCCCTCCGGATCCTACACATCAATTTTCTATCTATCGGAACATAGGCAAGCACTGAAATAACGTCCTCCCCCCTCCCCATTCCATAAACATATGGCTGTATCCTGGAAATAACCGCTGTGCCAAGAAGCATCCAGGTTATTACACAGATTACCCCCGCATTTATATCAAAGCCTACCGGAAAAAACATCATAAAGCATCCCATAATATTCATAATAATATATACTATTTTTGATGCGAAATATCGATCGACATCCATTTCCATCCATTCACGGTCAAACGCCTTAATCCGTTCCTTGCTCTGATATTCCGGTTCCATCCATTCATGCGTCACCCTTTCCCCTCCCTCCATATCCTCCATTTCTCCCGGATCCATCCTACCGGTTTTTTTCATTCTTTGTTTCATACTTCACCTCCATGCCACATTTGCCTGGCAGCTTATGGTTTAAGATTTGCGCTGCTATCCTGTTTCCCTTCACAAAACATATCAAGCGCTTCCCCAAACGAGATCAAACGCCCCTCTTCTAAGATTCCAATATAGTCCATCTTTTCCTCCATCTCCTCCTTGATATGCGTTGTCATCAGGACGGAGGCATCCCCCGGCATTAAAATACGGGAAACCAGCCGGAAAAATTCTTTGCGGAAAACAGGATCCATCCCGCTGGTTACTTCATCAAGTAAATAAAGCCTTGTGTGGTGCGCTATCGCAAAGGCCATCTGAAAACAGAGGTATTCCCCCCGGGATAGATTTGCAAGGGGCGTATCCAGTTTCCGTTTCTCACCGGAAAACACTTCCATCTCCTGCGTTGCCCGCAAAAAAATATCCCAGTCCCACTCCATATAAAACGGAGCGAGCAGCTTTGCATTCTGCCTGGCACTGTACTTTTTAAAAAATGACACTTCATCCGCCACAAAAGCAATCTGGTTTCGATACAGAGTATGGGAATCATGCAGCTCCTTTCCCTTAAAACGGATGGAACCAGTATATTGTTTTTTCCCGTCCGCAATATAATGCAGCAGCGTTGTTTTGCCCGCGCCGTTTTTTCCTGCCAGCCCAACCAAGTACCCCTTAGGTATCTGGAAACTGATATTCTTAAGACAAAATCCCCTCCCTATCCCGCTGACATTTTGAAATTCCAAAATCATATTTTCCTCCCGTTCTCCATTCACAAGAAATAATATATTAAAATAACACAAAAGCAACTCTCCACTCCTTTTCATCCTATCAGGAAAAACTACGGCACAACAATCCTCTATGGATTTTCCAGCAGCGCTCCCACCATATCAAGAATATCGCACTTTTCCATCCCCGCTTTCCGGCAGTCGGACAATACCTCTGCCATCCGCCGCTCAAGGCCAATATACTGTTTTTCCTTTAAGTAATCCTTATTGTGCTCGCAAACATAAAAGCCCTTGCCCGGCACCGCCCGGATCAACCCTTCCTTCTCAAGCTCCTCATAGGCGCGCTTTGTTGTAATCACACTGACCTCCAATTCCCCTGCCAACGCCCGGATGGAAGGAAGCGCTTCCCCCGCCTTTAGTTCCCCGGTGACCACGGCATTTTTAAGTTGATCTACAATCTGCTCATAGATTGCCAATGTCCCCTGTGTACGAATCAATATTTTCATAATTTCTACTTTGCTGTCCGATCCTCCTTGGATCCTTTCCCCCTTTCCATTTTTTCAAAACAAATCATGTGTTCCATTAATGGTCGGAAATATTTTACATGTATAAACAGCGCTGTCAGCCCATGCAGAAAAAACAGCAAAAGCATAACACCCACTTCCCCACCGGTAAATCTTGGCTCCTCTACATCGCCGACTACTGCACCCAGAAAAACCATCGTAAAAATGCCAAGCAGCAAACTGACTACCCCACACACCGTATAGCCGGGCGGCATCCCATCTGTCTGTGCCACCCCATCCGCATTGCGGACCATAAAACCCCCATACATTCCCATCACCGCAGAAAAGAATATTACGGTAAGAACAACAAGCAGGGCGGTTCCTAGTGAAATCAGGTGCATCCCACAAAGTATCCCCTCAAATAATAGACAAAGTGCGGATGGGATCAAAGCGCGGATTCCCCAGGAAACCAAAAAGTACTGCTTCCGTTCGGCCTCGGAAAGCGGACAAAGATAAAGTACCTTATTCACATCCCCCCCAAATACACTGGAAAAAATCATTGCCAAAATCATTGGCACCATTCCCGCATAATAAAACAGTAAATACTGCCAGGTAAATTCAAAAAACAGCGGGAGGAAACCAAGAAGATATAGATATAAATAATAGTTTAGAAACTGTTTTGATAATTGTTTCAAACCGGGCTTTAACCTATAACACAGGTCGCCCCAAACCATCTTCCACATAATAAATCCCTCCATTTCACTTTTTTTTGGCATGATAAAACATGATTTCTTCCAATGTTGGCACACTCACACTAAGTTCCGGATCATAGGTTGTATGACGGTTATGTTTGATAAATGCCCGCGCACCATATTTTCCACTTTCCATGGAAACCACCCTGTCTTTTGGCAGCAGGCGCAGTTTGTATTCTTCCCCGGAAACAATCCGGTAAGAATCCGCAAGTTCCTGACGTTCCATACAAAAAAGTAGTTTCCCATCTTCAAGCATCGCCACATAATCCGCAAGCCGGTCAAGGTCAGCAGTCAAATGCGTGGAAAGAACTACCCCATGTTCCCCATCCGAAATAAACTCTGTGATAATCTTGAAAAATTCCGCCCTGAAGTCTGGGTCAAAGTTCGCACTCGGCTCATCGAGCAGCAAAAGTTTCGGCGCGTGTGAAAGTGCAAAAGCAAACTGGAATTTCAGTTTTTCCCCCCTGGAAAGTTTTCCTAACGGGCGTTTTACCGATAGCCCGAAGCGTCCACAATATTCTAAAAAAACATCCGGACTGTATTCGGGATAATATCTCCCGTCCCTATCCGCATTGCCCATAAGCGTTTGTCCTCCTGCAAAGATCTCTTCCGTTAGCACCCATCCAATCTGGCTTTTTACCTGTACTTCCTGCGTTTTCGGGTTAGCTCCAAGTACTAGGACTTTTCCTGCATCCGCCGTATACAGCCCCATCAACAGGCGCAAAAGCGTGGTTTTCCCTGCCCCGTTCCTCCCGATCAGTCCGAGAATATAGCCTTTTGGCAGTGTGAGGGAAATATCCGTCAGCATAAAATTTCCCAATTTCTTTTCCACATGATCCAGTTGTATCATATAGTTGTCCTCCTTCCAGAAATAACTGCTCTCCCCCTTATTCCATCTTTTCTTAATCCATATAGCAAAGTGCGTCTATATACCGTATATAATAATATATACAGTATATAGACGCACTTGTCAAGAGTTTTTTAGGGGTATTACAAAACTTTTTCTTTCCTGCACAATCGAGTGGGGGAATGTTTTCCTCCACTACCCGCCGCATGGGACGCGTACTTGAAAGCAGCTAGTTTCCATTCACTCCCCTGCGCATAAAAAATGGCGCAGTTTAAACTGCGCCATCTAAAAAAACCAGCTCCCTACATTCATTTCCTATCATAACAATTCCCGTATAGTTCCTTTGCTAACCCTGTATACTGGGAAACAAACCCGTTTTTTGCATTTGTATATCCGTCCCTGTCATGTTCATATTTTTTCCACAGGCGGATCTTCATTCTTTCATACTCCGCAGCAACTTCCGGATGTTCAGCCAGATAATCCCTGAAATATAGTTCATCATTATCCCCCGCATGCCTTACATGCACATGATATACTTTCTCGGCAAAACCATTTTCCGTATATCCCTTGTTAAAGGACATCCGCCCTTCCTCCTTTGCCATTAGCAAATATCCATTTCCCACAAGGATTTCTGTGATACGGCCAAAATTACAACCGCCTGCTTCTACAAGAATATCAATGATCGGCTTTGCCCATATCCCGGGAATCGAAGTGCTCCCAATATGGCTGATCCTCACAATCCCTTCCTCGGACAATATCTTTTTCAGCGAGGTTTCTTCCTCCCGGTACCAGTCCGCCCAACAGGCTTTATGACCGGTTAAAAAAACCGGGAAAAGCTGCCAAAGTTCCTCCAGTGCCATCCCAGACAGCTTCTTTCCCATCCTAACCCTCCCCTTTCTTCCACGCCAAAAACCAAGCCATCCATCCTTACGCTTATTTGCCTTTCACCTTCTTTTCCTCATCCTGGCCACACGGCACCCCGTCTTTTGTCCCATCCTTTGCAAGCCCCATGGTTTCTAATACCATAAGGCTTTTCATCTCACGCCCGACATGCTTTTTTATGTACTGCCCCACCAGCGCGCCGAACTCGGCCATTGCCTCCTCCTTCAGGGAAAAACGGTATAACTGGTTACCCGGCGTGCTAACCACATACTGCATGGCATATAGACAGCCGGGACTAATACGGATTAGATAACCCTTATCTCCCCCGCCTTTTTTCTGATCCAGTCTGTGTGCGCAGGAATCGCAAACCATACCATCCTTTCCGATATAAAAGTGCTTTAATTCCCCATCCCCGGCATCCTTCTTCCCACATATTGCGCAGGCGCATACCTGGGGCGCTTCCCCCTCAATACTGATTAACTTTAGTTCAAAAATCCTTCTTACCAGAGGGATTGGAAATTTTTTACTTTCCAGTGCCCGCAATGACTGATATAAAAGTTTTAATACTTCGCGCTCGTCATTGCCCTCCCTGGTAAAATAATCCGCAAATTCACAAAAATACATCCCCAGGTAGAGCCGTTCCAAATCATCCTTAATCCCTGGAAAATAATTGCTGACCTGCGCAACGGTTACCGTGTAGGAATCCCTTCCGGCATAGACTGTGAATTCCCCGTAGGAAAAGGGCTGGCTGCACGCGAGAAGGGGGCTGTTCGGTTTCCTCGCCCCCCTCGCAAATGCATTGATTTTGCCGCGCTCCACCGTTAATATTGTCAGCCGCTTATCGTATTCTCCCATCGGCATAGCCGAAAGCACCATCCCATTCACGGTGAGCGTCCCAATCATCGTTTTCTACCTCATCTTCCTCATCGTACTCATCCTGATACATATCCCCATCCACGCCCGGCATATGGTAGGATTCCGCCATACCAGAAACCCCCGGCATACCATACTCCTCCGGATAGCTGTACGGCTCCGCCACACCATAGGATTCAAGAGAACCATAAGGTTCTCTAGAACCATACGCCTCCCTAGAACCATAAGGCTCCCTCGCACATGCCGTATAGTTCAGATAGTCCAGCACACCGCCCGTCTGTTCAAACCTTTTCCAGTAATTTTCCTGCTTTCCCATAACGGTACCTCCAACTTCTCCTGTCAGTTTACCAAAAAGCTTCCTTGGATTACATAGATAGGTTATCCGCATCAAGACGATTTTAAACTGTCTAAAACTGGCAGCTATTCATCCTCTTCTGCCCGGTACCCAAAATTTTTAAGCATAGCCTCACTCTCGCGCCAGTCCTTGCGCACTTTTACCCAGAGTTTTAAATTTACCTGCGCATCCAGCAGGCTCTCCGCCCCCTGACGCGCCTGTGTGCCAATTTTCTTTAACATTGCGCCCTGTTTACCAATAATAATGCCCTTATGGGAATCCCTCTCGCAGATAATGGTCGCCTCAATATCTACTAGCTTTCCCCCTGGCCTTTCCTTCATCCGCTCGATCTGGACGGCGATACCATGCGGGATCTCATCGGAAAGCAGGCGCAGTGCTTTCTCCCGGATCAACTCCGCCACAATCTGGCGTTCCGGCTGATCTGTCACGGTATCCCCATCATAATACATCGATCCTTTAGGCAGGTAGCGGAAAATAACATCCACCAGCCTGTCCGTATTCTCCTCCTTAAGCGCGGAAACCGGTACGATTTCGGCAAAATCGAGGATATCCCTGTACGCTGCGATAAATTTCAGGATTTCTTCCTTTTTTACCGTGTCAATCTTATTGATCACAAGCACAACCGGAACATCCACGGTTTTTAATTTTTCCGCAATCGCCTGCTCACCAGCTCCGATATAAGCCGTCGGTTCCACCAGCCAGAGCAGCACATCCACCGTGGAGAGTGTTCGCTCTGCCACATTTACCATATATTCGCCCAGCTTGTTTTTCGCTTTGTGCAGCCCCGGCGTGTCTAAGAAAATAATCTGCCCACGCTCCTCGCTATATACAGTCCTGATCTGGTTGCGTGTTGTCTGTGGCTTACTTGAGGTTATCGCGATTTTCTGGCCGACCAGATGGTTCATCAGAGTCGATTTTCCGACATTTGGCCGCCCGATTAAGGCGGCAAAGCCGGATCTGTAATTTTTTTCCATTTTATCCACCCTTTATACCAGTGCTTCCACTTTGTCAAAGAGTTCTTTCGCTTCTGCAATCTTCGCTTCACTGCCAACCACACAAAGACAATCCTGTTCCATCACCGCCTTAAAGAGCGGTGCATATGCACGGATATCCTCCGGCGTTGCATTAATCCTCTCATCGCGCAGTTTCTGTACTTCCTCAAAGGCCGTACCCGCAAGATACAGATTAAGTGACCTAGCGCCAAGCGCCCTTGGGGAAAGCGGCGCATCAAGATCACCAAAAGTTCCGATAATGAATTTGGTCATATCGCGCTCATCCGCATTAAAGTCGCGCAGGTATTCCCATGCATGGTCAAAGACCTCAATGGTTTCTTTCAAATTCGGGTCACGGTAGGAAACCAGTGAATAACTCCTGCTCACATCATCAAAATTGCACATGCAGCCATATGCGCCGCCGTGTACCCTGACCTTATCCCAGAAATAATCCATTGAAAGTATCTTGTTCATCACATTCATAGCGCCGCCGGTTTTTACGCCCGTGTCCGCATAAGTGCCACATTTTGCCACATACTGTACCTGCCCCGGACAGGTAAAGGCTTCCTTCTCCTTCTTTAATGTAAAACCGAAGTTTGCCGGGCAGAAACGGATATCTTTCGTGCGTTCCTTTCCCGAAAGCAAATCTGCAACTGCCTTTAATCCTTCCAGTGCCTTCCCAATCCCCTCTTCCTCCGCTGTAATGCTGACAAAAAGGTTTTCCTTCCGGAAAAGGGCAGCACACAGATTCTTTAACTGCGCCACAACTTCCTCTGCCTTATGGTCAAAGTTTTCCGCCAGATCACACAGGAAACGGTAGTAGGCGATACCATTTATATGATCAAGGAATACCGCTTTCTCATACTGGCAGGCGAGTGCCCTGCGCACTGCAACACCGTGCGAATTCCCCATCAATTCCATCTGCTTCTTAGAGCGCAGTTCCAGGATGATATCCTTTAAACGTGCTGTATCCTCCCATTTTGTGCAATGAATCATCTCGTTTACAAGTTCATAGACCTTTTTAAGCTGATCATACATCGCCTTAGCCGAAAATGCATAAACCGGGCGGTAATAGGAAACATCCCCATCCTTCAGATAGGTTTCCATGCTGGTATAGACCCCGCCAGTCCCGATCTTCATCTCATTGTCAAATTCCTGGTAGGTATAATGCTCAGAGTCAACATAGCCAAGCACTGTCGTAAGCAGCCCAAGATAAGGAACCTGTTCTTTTGTCAATCCGCCCGCATCAAACATCAGTTTTACATAAGCTATGCCATTGGTAAACACATCCTGGGTCAGGGCACCAACTCCCCACTCCCTGCTCTCTTTTGTCAAAATCGGGAGTGCCTCCCTCTTTACATCGGCACGCGTCAGCATCGGGAGCGTTTCAACCACTTCCTTCGGATCCGGCGTATCCTGGTATTTCTTTAAGCCTTCCTGCTTTGCTTTAATCGCCGCTAAGTCATTTTCTGTTAAAGTTTCACGGTACGCCGTGAGTTTATCCTTTAATTTCTTTTCCATCTTCCCGGTAAGACCTGGTTCCGGCTTCATAATAAAGACCGTTGCATGCTCCGGGTTCAGCAGATACTTACGGATCAGTTCCTCATAATACCCGGTTCCGATCTCCTTTTTCAGCTCCGCATACAAATCATTGCAGCGCAAATATTCAAACGCCTTATCATCGTTGTAAAGCCAGGTGGAAAACATCATGATATTTAACATCAGCCCCTTTGGATAGTGGCCGTAATCCGCCTCACGGTACCGGAATTCCGCAATATTGATCTCCGCGCGCAGCGAACGCTCTGGCACGCCCTCCTCTACAATCCGGGTAAGTTCTTTCTTTATGACTTCAAGGAATTTTTCTTTCTTTTCCTCATCCGTATCCTTCGCAATAATGGAAAAGAACGGCTGTTGCAGTCCATCCTCAAACTGACTCATAATATTTGGGGAAATACCAGCCTTAACAAGAGCCTGATAGAGTGGTCCAACCGGGGAGAGCAGCACGCGGTTTAAAATATTCATCGCTGTACACAACTTTGTATCACAGCTATCCCCAACCATCATATTATAGCTTAGGTAAGTCTTTCCCGCTGTATCCTCACCTTCCGCAAGCGGATAGGAAGTAACAAATTCCTTGCACTGCCCAAACGGCTTCTGGTATGCAATGGTGGAGTCCACCTCAATAGCATCATATTTGGAAAGATATTCCGTATGAAGCCACTCAAGGCGCTCCTTCACATCCATATTGCCATACAGGTAGATATAACTATTGACCGGATGATAAAACTTCCTGTGGAAATCAAGGTAATTCTCATAGGTAAGATCCGGGATTTTCTCCGGGTCACCGCCGGACTCCACACCGTAGGCATTATCCGGATAAAGGGAGTGCATAATTCCCCGGTAAAGTACCTGATCCGGCGAGGAGAATGCACCTTTCATCTCATTATAGACAACACCGTTTATAGAGAGGGTTCCATCCTCCCCCACCTCATAATGCCATCCTTCCTGCATAAAGATTTCTTCATGGTGATAAATATTTGGATGGAATACCGCGTCCATATACACTGACATCAGATTCTTAAAATCCTGCGTGTTGCAGCTTGCTACCGGGTACAGTGTGTGATCCGGCCATGTAAACGCATTTAGGAACGTGTTTAACGATCCCTTGATCAGTTCCACAAATGGGTCTTTTAACGGATATTTCTCCGAGCCGCAAAGTACGGTATGCTCAATAATATGTGCCACCCCGGTGCTGTCCTGCGGCGGCGTGCGGAACCCAACGGAAAACACCTTGTTTTCATCGTCGTTCGAGAGCACGCAGATGCGCGCGCCGGATTTTTTATGGCGCAGCATCACACCCTGGCTGCGGCTGTCCCTTAGCTCCTCCTCATACACCAGTTCATAGTCCGGTGTCAGCATCTCTTTTCCTGTCATTTTTTTATTTCCCCTTTCTTTGTTTTACTTATTTTTTGTATAGCGCTCTAGTCCTTCCATAGTCTGCATTACTTCGCCGAGCAGTCCGGTCGCATTGTCCGCCTCATGTTTATTCTGCTCACTGATATCCGCCGCTTCCTGTGAACTTGCCGTGATCTGTTCGCTTGTGGCTGAGAGCTGGCTGATATTTTCCACAATCCTATCGTTAGCCTTTGCAAGTTCCGTAATTTTTCCGTCAACCTCCTCCACATTTTGGGCTAGAGAAGTAATATTGCTGTTTATCTTCGCAAAACTTGCCGATGCCATATCAATGCGGCCGTTCTGCTCTTCAGTTGCCTTTACGGACTCCGCCACGGCCTCGGTCGCAGCACTTGCGTTTTTCACCAGTTCCCCAATAAGCTTTGCTATATCCTCGGTCGATTTTCTGGTCTGTTCCGAGAGCTGGCGTATCTGCTCTGCTACCACCGCAAATCCGCGCCCCGCATCCCCCGCACGCGCGCTTTCGATTGAAGCATTCAGCGCAAGGAGATTGGTCTGGCTGGAAATACTGAAAATAATATCCGCGATACTCTGCACTTCCTTCATCTTTTCCTGGAGCTGCTGCATGGAATCCGAAACACTGACATTGCGCGAATTGATCTGCTCCGCCTGCTCCCTCATCTGCTTCATAACCTCCATGCTCTCATCCACTGTTTGTCCGGAATTCTCCGCAAGTTCCACCATATCCGTGGAAAGCATCTGCGTCGCACCGATTGCATCCTGTATCTGCTGCGTCATAATCGTCTGTTCTTGGATGTTGTTCGCCATCGCCTGCGTACCGGTTGCAATTTCTTGCAGTGAATGGAATACAACATTCGCTGAATCTTTAAGCCTGCCCACAAGCGAGGTCACATCTGTGGTTCCCTGCGATACCCTGTCCGCCGTCTGCAAGATGTCCTGCATCATAATCTCCTGCAGCTTCTTTTCATCCTGCATCGTATAGTAGGAATCATGGTCGAAACGCTTCACCCATTTTATGACGCGCAACACAGCGACAAGAATCATTGCCAGCACAAAAAATATGCTGAACTGCTCCGTATTCATTGTCCCCATCCTGCAAAGATTCATAAGGCGAAGCAGAAGGGCTACCCCCACCATCCCGCATATGATCTTTACAATTTTCATGTCATAGTACAAAATCGATGCAATCAGGACAGGCACCACCATAAACACATCCCCCGCATTATTTGCCGTAAGGGCAAAAAACATGTATGCAGCCACATAAGGTATCTGGCACACATAGCGGAATGACTTCTCCTTTGAGAGTTTTACAAGGCTGAAAATATTGCACAGTATCGTGATGGCAAGCATCACAAGTATAATAGTTTTCGTTACACTGCGCGCCCCATCAATCATTGTCATCACACCGGTAAACAACTGCAATGCCAGGATGCCAAGCCCCACTGTCCGGTTTGTTCTCGCCTGGCGCTCAATACGGTCGCTGTAGCGGCGCACCTTCACCTGAAAATCTCCTGCGTTCGTGGAATAATTATTCTCCCCTGCGTTGTCCATTTCGATCTTCCCCCATCTTTGCTGTTATTCTATACTTCCATGAGAACAGCTCCTACCCCATCATACTTTAAAATGCCTAACGCACAGAAAACTTATAAATTGTCACCGAAGCGAATTCTTCCCCGGCTGCAAGCCTTCCGCCTGGAAAAGACGGAATATTCAATGTGTTCGGGAAAAACTGCGTTTCAAAGCAGATCGCATCGCGGCTGTGGTAAACCTTGCCACCCTTCCCCTTTTCCACGCCGTCAATATGGTTAGCTGAATAAAACTGCATACCGGGCAGATCCGTAAAAACCTCCATCACACGCCCGCTCTCCTCCTCGTAAAGTTCCGCCACTTTAACCGGCTCCATACCTACTGGCGGGCATTTCCCTGGTTCTACAGGCGTTCCATACATTTCTGTATTTAACACATAATTATGATCATAGCCAAACCCAAGTTTCAACGGTTCATAAT
>CAMWUU010000063.1 GCA_947177515.1 uncultured Lachnospiraceae bacterium | reverse complement strand
CAAGGCAGGAATAGGTTTGTGAAACAAACCAAGGAAACACCGTACAGGCAAAGCCTGTACCTTTGTTAAACGGGAAGAACCTTTGTTAAAAAGTAGTGGATGGGAGAAAATGACAGGGAAAGCGGGAACAATGAAAAAGAGGTATCATAAATGATAGATTGGCAGATATAAAACGGAAGGAGTATTTCCTGTAAAAAAGCAAGGGAGATAAGAATGCCAACTGTTTCAAACCAACATCCTTTTCCAGTGACCGAATGTTTTGAATTTACTTGAAAAAAGCCTAAATTTTTCGTATAATAGAACCAACAAAGGCAAGGGAAAAACATCCATTGCCTACAATATATTTTATGAGGAAAGGGGTGGATACCATTGAAAGCTGATACCATTACCAAAGCTTATGTACAGGATGCAAGCATCTTTGCAGATATTTTTAATTACTATGTTTACCAAGGGCGGCAGGTGATTGAACCAGAGCAGTTGATGGAACGTGATTCTACAAAGATTGCTTTGCCTTATGGCGCGGACGGTACGGTTGTCCCAGTCCAGAAATTCCGGGATGTGCAGAAATTGTATGCCGCAATGACGGACGGGAAAATCGAATATGTGCTTTATGGGGTGGAGAACCAGCGTCGGGTGCATTTTGCAATGCCCGTGAGGAATGGTTTATATGATATGCTGGACTATGCCGGACAGGTGGAAGAGGCAGCAAAGTCGCACAAAAAAGAAAGAAAAGAACAAAAAGAAAAAGTGGAGGAAACCAAAGGAGGGAAAATTCCCAGTACGGATGAATTCCTTAGTGGATTCTGGAAAGAAGACAAACTGATCCCCTCCATCACCGTGACCATCTTGTTTAGTTCAAAACCATGGGATGGTCCACTTAGCTTATTTGACATGATGGAAGTATCCGATCCAGCAGTGAGAGCTTGTATGGATAACTACCATGTACGCCTGATTGCCCCAGCACAAATGACGGACGAGGAGATCATGAAATTCCAGTCGAGCCTGAGGGAAGTCCTGCTTTTCATCAAGTATTCCGAGGATAAGGAGGAACTAAACCGGATACTGGAAAGCAACCAAAAGCGGTTCAGGGAACTGGAACACAGGGCGGTGGATGTAATCCAGGCGGTTACAAATTCAGGGATAAAATATAAGAAAAGCGAGGAGGTGGTCGATGTGTGTAAGGCAATCCAGGAGATGCAGATGGAGGCAGAGCAGAGAGGAAAGCGAGAAGGTGAACAGATTGGTGAGCAGCGGGGAAAGCAGATTGGCAGGCAGGAAGGTGAACAGATTGGCAGGCGGGAAGGTGAACAGATTGGCGAGCAACGAGGCGAATTAAAAAAGGCCAAGGAAAGTGCAAAAAAGCTGTATGAAATGGGGATGGCAACAAAAGAAATTGCACAGGTGGTTGGTTACTCGGTGGAAGAAGTAGAAAAATGGCTTAGGTTGGTCTGACAGCCTGCAAATAGACACAGTAAAAATGGAAGGCATATTTGTTCCGTGACAGGAATGGATATGTCTTCCATTTTTTGTTGTATAAGTAATCATGCCAAGGGGAAAGCGTTGCCATAACAAACCATAGGACTCCCTTGGTGATAAGATCACAATAAGTGGGAAAGGGATTAGTATGGCAAAACGGGATGACCGCATCATTACCTCTGTCTATTTGACAAGGGAGATGTGCGAACAGGTGGACAGGATGGCAACCCGCGGACATATCTCACGGAATGAACAAATCCGCCGCTATATTGAAAAAGGGCTGGATGTAGAAAGCTACCGACAGGATATTGATTTTATCGCGGGAATCATCCGGCAGGAACTTCAGGCAATCTACCGAATTGAAGATATCAAGGCAGTAGTAGAACAGCAGACGAACCGGATTGCAAAGATGCACATGAAATCGGGGAAAGTGGATGCTGCCGCTTTTTTCTTGTTGGTCAAAGTGCTGATGAATATGGCACAGGAGGGAACAGCCGACCAGTTTGACCAGATGTTAAGCAATGCTATTGCATTAGGAGTGGACTATATGCAGAAAAAAGATTTCCAGGTCAATAGCTTTTTATACGATACGGACAACCTACGGGAGATCGCAGGCAAATTATAGAGGGGGAAAGATTGGCTGTATCCAGAAAAGCAAGCGAAAAGAACAGGTCGGAAAAGACCAAAAAATAAACTGAGATAATGATAAGGGGGAATGAAGCATGGAACAATTTGCGTTATTTATCCGGCAGGTAAAAAACAGGATACGCGATTTTTTACCGGAAGAATATCAGTCCGCAGTGGTAACTGCCCAGAGTACGCCCAGGAATAATGATAGGATGGGAGTGAGCCTGATCATCCAGAAGGAAGGGCAAACGTTCCCGTTCGCATTTGATCTGGGGCAGTATTACCAAATGCGATTAAACGGGGATACCGAAGAAATGGTACTGTCGCAGATTGCAGACGAGTGTGTCAAGCAAAACCAGAAAGAACAGGATTTGCTTGACTTTGAGAAGATAAAAAACAGGCTTTGGATGCAACTTTTAGCGAAAGAAAGTAATCAAGAACGACTGAAAAGCTGTCCTTGTAAGGAAATTGAGGGAACTGACCTTGTAGCAACCTTCCATTTACATACAAATAACGAAAAGGACAGTACAGAAGGGATTTTGGTTGCAAACGGGCTGCTGGAACAATGGGGACAGGACATAGATTCCCTTTATAGGGAGGCTTTGCAAAACATGCAGCATCAGATGCCAGTCCAGATAAAAAATCTAAATGATTTCCTTATAAGCGGGGAAGTGAACCAGAAACCGGAACAAGTATCCTGTAATCTTGGGGAACTGTACGTTATGACCAATGCAAAGGGAGAATATGGGGCGGCAACCCTCCTGTATCCAGAAGTATTACAGACACTGGCGGAAAACAGTAATGCCGACCTCTTCATCCTTCCGAGCAGCATCCATGAGGTGCTGGTTATGAAAGCAGATGGGGGGATGGAAGCAAAGGAATTGCAATATATGGTAATGGAAATTAACCGTCAAGAAGTCCGACCGGAAGAAGTTCTCTCCGACCAGGTGTATCGATATGATCGGGAGAGCCAAAGTATTTCGCTGGCAACCACAAGGGAAGAAACCGAGGAATTGTTAAGGGGATATTTCCCTTTGGAAATGCAAAGACATCTGGGCGAGCAGGAATTGTTGGATATGGAACCAGAACAGTAAAAAGAAAAAGGAATGTGCCAGAAACAATTTTTGTAAAAGATGACATGGGGATCGCCAGAAAAGGGGGATGAAACATTTCTATCTTAGTCTACAAACAAAGATTCCTTAACCCAAACTTCAAAAGCACCGCAAGTAAGAATTATGCCCATATCCGCTATATTGCCACCCGTCCTGGGGTAGCGCGGAATGAGGGGATGGATCACGGGCTGTTTGGCTGCCTGATACCGGGCAGCCTACGGGTGGATTTCCCAGACTGGAAATCCGTGGCACAACTTGTTTTCAAAAATTTGAAAAGGCATATCACCATGTACCGCAGTGTGGTTTCCTTTGGGGCGGAAACTGCAAAGGAACTCTACCTGTACGACCAGAAGGCATGGCAGCGATATATCGAAAACCATATCCGCACCATTGCGGAAAAGAACGGCATCCGGCGTGAAAACTTCCAGTGGGCTGCGGCACTCCACCCAGAAAAAGAACACCCCCATGTCCATATCGTGTTCTGGGATAAATCCGAAGGGCGTGCAAAGATCAAAAACCCGTTTACCCATCCTGCCATCCCGGATGGAATCCGCAGACAGATGATTAAGGATACCTTTGCGAACCAGATACAGGCGTATGGGAAGGAAAAAAATAAGGCGGCGGCAGAAATGCGCAGGTTTGGGGATGGGCTGGTGGAGGATTTTGAAAGCCGTATCCGGCAGATGGGGTGGAAACACTACCAACGGATTCGGAAAGGGTTCGATGTAGAATTGGAGTTATCGGATTTCTTTGATTTTGATGGGAAAGTACTTGCCGGGGCGGCAAAACAGGTATTCCAGATCAAAGCCACCCTCCCAGAGCAGGGAAGAATTACCTACCAGCTACTGCCACCAAGAGTAAAGACGCAGGTAGACAGCCTTGTGGCATATCTCCTGTCCGAACTGCCCAGCCTGCAAAAGAAGAAAGAGGACTATGTGGAAAGTAAAATGAAGATGGTTCTCCTGTATGGTGGCAGCGAAACATACTTCGAAACCCGGCGGCAGGATTTCGGGGCGGAAGCGGACAAAATCCTTGCCAACCGAATATTAGGGATGGTAAAGACCTTAAACCGCTTGGACAGCGAGGGGCGGGAAGCAGATTACCTGCATCACCGCCAGGAATCCTACATGGGACAGATGATTGTGGGAATGTTCGATCTGCTCACTGGGGTAGTGGGGGCAAACGAACGCCAGTTTGCAGATTATCTTAGGGCAGGGGGCGGGGAATTGTCAAGGGAAGCAAAAAAAGAATGGTATCTGCGGTATCAGGATAAAGGATATGAACACTGATTTTATAAAAGGGGGGATGCACCATCAAAAGCAAAACGGAGTTTTACCAAGCATATTTTGGGTTATTGCCAAAAAAAGGATACACGATTAAGCCGCCATCTTCCCCGGATTATATAGCGGACATCTACCGGAAAGATAAGCCACTTGCCTTTTATACCAGACAGGATACCATCCTTGTGAACCCATTTGCCAAAGTGGAGGAGAAGCATTTGGAACAGCTTAAAACCCTTGCGAAAACTACGGCAATTTCCTGTGGAATCTGTACAGAAAAACCGTATGGGGAGAAAACCGCAAAGGAAGAGGAAAATGGGGTAGTGCGGATTAACCAGCATAATGGGGTTGTCCTAAGCTGCAAGTATCATCCGCTTTTGGGCTATGTCCTCTCCACGTACCGGGAGGATACCAGACAGGGGGGAATCCCCATTCAACGGCAGTATTTTTATAACAAAGAAGCTGCCTTCGAGGATTTCGCCCTGCGCAGCGGGCTGGTGGATGCAAAAAAATTATTTAATGAAACGGAACTTACAATCCTCCATTCCGGGCTGGTAAAGCTAAGGATGATGGACAGTGACCTTGATCGGGAAGGTCTGGATACTGTGGGCGCGTTGATCCGCCGCATTGAGGAAACTGTGCCAGGGCTAACGGGGAAAGGAAAAGGGCTTGGCATTGCTAGGAAATTCCCACAACTGGAACATCTTATGGAGAGGGAACGGTAGATACTATTATTTTCTGGATGCCGTGAGCGGCAGAAAAGGAGGGGAAATGAGCCAACCACCACAGGGGAAGTCAATTTGGGGGACAATCAATACCTGTGTCGAGATTGCCTTGGATGTTTATGCGATTGTTGCCAAAGACCAGGATGGCAAAGAGCAACAGGGAATTATGGTCAAAAAGAGCAGTGCAGGGGAACTCCTGTCAAAGAAAGCCGTCCGTATGGGGCAGGAATCCGGGGAATGGCTCTGCTATGGAAAGGATATAAAGGGAGTCCCACTGTATGAAATCCTGTTGCGCCGCATTGCGGACTGTAGGAGGATGGAAAAACTTATCATGGGACAGATCGGGGAACTGAAACGGGATGGGAAATTAAATTGGACAGATTATTTTGGTGAATGCCAGCCGCCACGGTTGACACTGGAACATGGAATAGACGGGATGAGGAAAATCCGAAATGGGATTTATCTCCTGAACGACCCTAGCAGGACAATGCTTGCCATACATGGGAAAGTTGCAGACCAGTTCCTGACCCCGGCGGCGGTCGGATATGGAAAAAGGGAGGGGAATACCTCCTTTTCGATGCCCCGGAAAGTGCTATTGCCTTAAATGAACTAAAAAATATCTTTGATGAGGTTGCCGCCCTTGTTATTTCAGAGGACAGCCTCCATGCGTCACTCCATAAGAATTACCCCGCGTACACTTCCCTTTATAACCAGTGTATGCCAGAAACAGCACAAATCCCAGAGGTGGATGCCCCGGTAAACTTGTTTCTGTCAGGGCAGTTGGAGGCAGAACAGGAAGCTACACGGGCAGAGAAAAAGATAGGATTAGAAACAAAGGAAGCTGACTGGGAATTTGGGGAACAGGTGGACTATGGGATTGGGGGATAAGGGATTGATAGGATTGCAGGGAGGGGATGAGGAATTCAGCCGATGAGAAAAAAGGAAAAATTTATTTTAAGCCTGATCCTGATGGCAGTAGGGAGCGTGGTCAATCTGCTTTTTACAGCAACCCTGCATGGGATGCTTTCCGGGCGGACTGGCACATTAACTTTGCTGCCATTGAAACAGTGTGTTAATGGCTTGTTTGCGGAACGCCAGCAAATGCTCCTGTTCCTGTCTTTTGAGGGTTTTCTTGTACTGTGTTGCATCCTTTTCTGGCTACAGAACAGCCGTCCATACCAAAGCCCGCTGATCCAGGTAGCGGGGGAAATCTGCACACCTGCCCCGGTTGGACAGTACCAGCATGGTTCTTCCCGCTGGCTGCGCCCGGATGAACGAGAAACAGTATTCCATACGCAGGTTCTTGACCCACATAACAAGATCGTTCGGATGCTGTTGGATACCGGGTATGACGACCTGCCCTTTATGCAGGATAAGGATGGGGAAGGGGGAAACAAAACAGAGAAAATACCTGTGCCAGAAAATGACATGGTTTCAGGGACAAAGAAGAGGGCAGGAGAAGAGGAAGAAGAAAAAAACTTGGGATGGGAGGAATGCCAGGAGATTTCCCAAACGCTTCCCACTAATATACAAAAAAAGGAGGAGGATGAATCTTTTGAAAATGTCAGGTATGAAATCCCACCTGCCACGGTTGCCGCCAGAGAACAGGAACAGGGAAGCCAAGCAAAAGAAGAACAGGAAATACCCCCAGTCGATGGTCAGGATGATACTGACCCGTTTCAGCTTTTTCAAAAAGGGGGCATCGTGGTCGGCATGGAGAAATCCGGCGGGAAAGAAATGCTGTATATGGTTGGGGAAGATACCCACACCCTGACCATCGGTGCAACCCGTTCCGGCAAAACACGGTGTCTGGTTATCCAGTCAATCTGCTCCATTGCGCTTGCCGGGGAAAGCCTTGTTATAAGCGACCCAAAAGCCGAACTGTTCCATTATACCTCAAACTACTTGGAAAAGTTAGGGTATGAGGTGGTCTGCATCGACTTTAAAACCCCAGGGAAAAGTACCCGCTACAACCTTCTCCAGCCCGTGATTGACGCAGTGGACGAGGGGGAAATGGAGCGCGCGGAAATGTATGCATGGGATATCACCAACATCCTTGTCGGGGATAACGCCTCCAACGAGAAAATCTGGGAGAACGGCGAGAAATCCACAATCGCGGCGGCAATCCTCTGTGTGGTAGTGGATAACCAGAAACGCCCAGAGTACCAGAACCTGACAAATGTTTATTGGTTTATCGCGGAGATGAGCAAGGCAGTGGGCAGTACAACACCAATGAAGGAATACTTAAAAAAGCTGCCGCCAAAACACCCGGCACGGGCATTGCTCTCCATCGTGGAGGTTGCACCGAGCCGTACCAAGGGCAGTTTTGATACTTCGGCTCTGACCACACTGCGTCTGTTCACCAGCCGTTCCGTCTATGCCGTCACACATCAAAGTGATTACAATATCGCAGAGATTGGAAGGAAAAAACAGGCATTGTTTATCGTTCTGCCAGATGAGAAAACAACCTATTACCCGATTGCAAGCCTGATGGTATCCCAGCTATATGAACTGCTGGTGCGCCAATCAGACCAGCGCGGCGGACGGCTGGAAAGGCGCGTTAATTTTGTCTTGGATGAATTCGGGAATTTTACCAAACTAAATGATTTCACCAATAAGCTGACCGTGGCAGGCGGGCGCGGGGTACGGTTCAACCTGTTTTTGCAGAGTTTTGAGCAGCTCACGCAGAAATATGACAAGGAAACGGCAGCGATTGTAAAATCCAACTGCCAGACTTGGATCTATTTGCAGGCGGATGACCGGGAAACCTTGCAAGAAGTATGTGACAAACTGGGGAAATACACGACCTCTGTCTACCAGCTTTCCAGCCAGCATGGAAAGTATACCAACCCAAGCAGCTCGCACAGCATCAGCCTGGTGGCACGGGAGTTACTGACCACGGACGAGATACGGAGGATCACAAGACCATACCAGATCGTGGTAGGCAGGGGGCATCCAGCAGTGATGGAAGCCCCTGACTTATCGCAATGGTATTTTAACCGGATGTGCGGGCTGGGCGATATGGAACATAACCGGAAGGTGCGGGAGGTAAGGGAGGCGGCACGCCCTATCTTATCATCCAAAACGGAAGAAATCCCATTGTGGAATATCTGGGTGTACTATGTCAAGGACTTGCAGTTAAAGGAAGCACAGCAGAGGGCGCAGGCATTTGCAGGGCAGGCGGGGGCGATGTTTGCATCCGGGAAAGGATACCAGTAAATTTGCAAAACAAAGAAGGAGGGAATAAGAAAGATGAAGAAGAAATGGAAAAGGGCAATGTCCAGTTTCCGGGCGGTAGGTGCATCTGTACTTACCGCCCTTTTTGTCGCACTGGCAAGGGGAAGCACGGTGTATGCAACAACAAAGATTGAAGGGAGCAAGCTTGCCACGGGGACACAGAAGCTGATTGCGGACGCAACCACCTGGTTGATGGTGCTTGCGCCAGTGGTGGCAGGGCTATTGATCATTTATTTTTGTATCCGTCGTTCCGCAGCGGATGAGATGGATCAGAAAAAATGGAACAGCCGCATCATTGCCGCGATTGTATCCTGTATCGGTGCGGTGCTTGGGAGTGCCACACTGGGGGTTATTGTGGGGTATTACAAGTAAGTTACATCCATCCGCAAGGGGCGTGGGGCAGGTAAAAACCGCTGTCCGGTAAAAATTTATCTGCCCTGTAACAATCCATTCGTGTAAAACCACAGGATTATCCCTGTGGCTTTACTATAACAACATTATTTTGGGCAGGACTGCCCATCCAAAGAAAGGGGATCAAATCTATGAGAAAGATCAAAGAGAACATGAGCAGGCTGGCAGTAAAAGGGTATATGAAGGGGATGCACGCAAAGGAAAGGATTGCTTGTGTGCTTGCGCAGAAGTCCGGCGAAGGCTTTGTTGATACAGCCCTGAAAATCCTGATCAGCGTTGTAATCGGCGCACTCCTGCTCGCGGGGCTTTACACGTTGTTCAAAGATACAGTGTTACCAACCTTAACAGACAAGGTGCGCACCCTGTTTAACTATCAGGGGTAAGAGGTTGATGTAGGGATGGGGGATAAGGAAGGGGGGGGTAAGTTTCCTGTCCCTCATCCTTATCCTATGTTTTACCAAATGATATAAACCATATACAAGGAGGTTTTAATGAAGGTTAAGGCAAAAATTGTGGCACGTTATGGGGACGAGGGGAAACTGAAGGCAATCGCCACGGTCTGCTTAAATGGGGAATTCCTTATTACTGGGGTGCGCGTGGTGGAATGCCAGAAGGGGCTTACCGTGTTTATGCCAAGCAGGGAAATTGCATCCGGCGAATACCGCGATATTTGTTTCCCGATCACACCGAAACTATACAAACAGATTAAGGACTGTGTGCTTGCCGCACATGCCCAGCCGGGGGAGGAAATGCAGACGGAATGGGCGGAGGGGCAGGAATAAGACCTATTGCGGAAAGAAGGTGGTTGTTTGGAAGCACTCCTTGTAACCCTGATTGTATCCGTTTTAAACGGTGCGATTGCCTACATTGATCAGATGCTTTCCGGGCTGGCATCCCTGACACTCCATGCCGACCAGTACATGACAGTCAGCGGAGGCGGGAGCATGGTCGGGGTACTGTTTGACATCCTGCTCGGTTTTGGCGTGTCGCTGATCATCTTAAAGTTCCTGAAGAAAGGTTTTGAGTGTTATGTCCTCTGGACGGACGGTGACCCGGACAACGAACCGATTGCCCTGGTGATTCGTTTTGTACAAGCAATCGCAATCGCCGTCTGCTTCCCGGTGCTTTATGGCTGGATGGCGGACGTTACCGGAAACCTGACGGACGAATTGCTTGCCGCCATGGGGGTATCGACTGATTATAACTGGAAGGCATGGACAAAAGGGATTTCTTCAATGGGGCTTGTGACTGCCATCCTTGGGCTTGTGTTTGTCATCAGTTACTTTATGCTGTATTTCCAGTTCTTAATGCGCGGGCTGGAAATCCTGATCCTGCGGGTCGGTCTGCCGTTGGCCTGCGTGGGGCTGTTGGACAATGACAAGGGAATATTTAAAAACTATGTCATGAAATTTTTCCAGTCCATGATTTCCGTCGTGGTTCAGGTTGCCCTCTGTAAGCTGGGGGTTGGTCTGATGATGAACCTGGGCGGCAACATGAATATTTTCTGGGGGACAGCCTGTATCGCACTTGCGATCCGTACACCGAGATTCTTGGCGGAATTTATGGTCCCGTCCGGCGGGGGTGGCGGAATGGTAAACAATGTCTATCATTCGGTACGGTTAATCGGTATGGCGAAGAACCTGATGAAGTAAAGGGGGCAGCATGGTTACATTGGATGAGATTTCAAGGGCGGTGGTCAGCCTGGTTCGGCTGGGTGCGACATTCCGCCTGGTCTACTGCATGGTGCGGCTGGAGGGTGCGCAGGAGGAGCAGGGGCAGTATAAGAAACGGGCAAAAAATACAGTGCTGTTCTATATCCTTGCCGAGTCCGTATGGCAGATCAAGGAACTGGTTTTTTATTATTATCGGTGAGGAGGCGCAATGGAAGAAGAAATGGGGCTTTACATCCCAACCGGGGTAAAGCCGGGGAAGGAATTGTTCCACGGGTTTGGGCGGCGGGAGCTGACCCAGAGTGTGGTGGGGGCTTTGGTGGGCGGCGTAATAGCAGCCCTTTTATGGCTTGCCACAGGGAATGTGGCACTGACGGTTGTTACCGTGCTTTCCGGCATTTTTGGCAGCGTGATGATGTGTACCCGTGACCAGAACAACCAGAGTGTGGTAGACCAGTTGGGAAATCTCCTGCGCTACCGCCACAGCCAGCAGATTTACCCCTACCGTATGATGGATGAATGGGGATTACAGAAAAAGGGGGAGGGATTGGGGGATTGACATTTCTTGATCTTTTTGCTGGGATCGGGGGATTCCGGCGGGGACTTGAGCGCAGCGGGCATACCTGTATCGGTCATGTTGAGATTGATATGTATGCAAACCGAAGTTACATGGCGATGTATGGGCTTTTGCCCTGCAAAGAAAAGACAAAGGGAGATGGGAACATATCGTGGTTATGCCACAGGGAGGGGGAAGATGGATGTGAGAATCAGCCGCGGGAATGGTTCGCAAAGGACATTAAACAGCTTACAGCAGGAGAAATTCCAACGGCTGAAATCTGGGCTTTTGGGTTTCCTTGTACCGACATTAGTGTCAGCGGGAGAATGGCAGGGCTACATGGAACGCGAAGCGGACTCTTTTTTGAGGTTGCTCGCCTGCTCAAAGGCACGGATACCGAAAATAAACCCCGATACTTACTCGTTGAGAATGTTAAGCATCTTCTGTCAAGCAATGGAGGAAGGGATTTTACCACCGTTCTCGCTGAATTATGGGAGGCAGGGTATGGCTGTGAATGGTGTATTGTCAACTCCAGGGACTTCGGCGTGCCGCAGCACCGGGAACGGGTGTACCTTGTTGGATATCTTGGAGGAAGATGTAGACGAAACCTATTTCCTGTCAGCGGAGCAGACGATGCGCCTGTTAAACGAAATACAGGGGGAAAGGGAAACCGGAAGCTTTGTGGGCTTCCCTGTGCATCGTTTATCGACATGAGTAGTGGGGCAAAGTTTACAAAAGAATCCCGCAGTGTCATGGCGAAACAGAACGCAGGGATCACGAACCATAAGGGGGAAACCTCCGGGGTGTTCCTCTGCAAAAGACATTCTGATTGTGTGCGGGCAGTCCTTACCCCAAACCGCATAAAAAAACGACAGAATGGGCGGCGGATCAAGGGGGAAGGCGAACCAAGCTTTACCCTGACCTGCCAGGACCAGCATGGGGTACTGTTTGGATGTTTTGGGGAGGAGAAACGGGGGCGTGTGGGGA